>NZ_JBAVFI010000599.1:0-5541 GCF_049588175.1 Mesobacillus sp. | reverse complement strand
CTGCGCTAAGATAGCCTTTTGAAAGGGACATGAACCCACTTAAAACGTAAAAAGATGTCCTTTTTCGTATCACAAGATTGGGGTAAAACTGCCTTTATCTATCATTATGATTAATATCATTGTTTAGTTCTTTCCGTGGCAATAGCTGGCGGATATGCTTTACCCTGGCTTCCATTGAAATATGGCAGCTGTTTCCGAGGTGGACAACTGAGGAAGATGAGGCGCCAAAAATCTTGATACTCCTTACTTTCAAAACCGGGTTGAGATTTTGGGTAGAATAAGAGAAGATTTCATCGACAGGAGTGAATGGGATTGCCTCAGAGAAAATGGAAAAGGCTGAGAAATTCCCTTCGTTGTCATAAAATATTTCCGCCTCTCTCTGGACTGCTATCGCTCTTGATTTGGCCTGGATTTGCTGGGAATCACCTATTTGGAAAATGGATGAAAAAGTAATGGAATCGACTTTTATGCGATCGACACATGCTGTTCTTTGAAACATATCTTCACTCCACTGAAAGCGGAACGAATGGTCCGATGACTAACGATTCTGCTGGAGTATCGAAAGTTGCTGCCAGCTGGATTATTTCTGCATCTCCGACCATTAGCAATGAGGAGCTTGATACGCCTATAACCCTGATGTCGCCGACGCAGATGTCCCGGTTATATACTTGAAAATTCATTATGAACGTCCTTCCTTTACATTGTCAGGCAGATTTTTCAGGAATAGGAATACTCCGTTCTGGATTTCCTGTTTAAGTAACTCAATCACCTTTGCATTTATCTCTGGGCTTAATTCTTCTCCCCGGCTGGTGGAGGAGAGTTCTTTTAAGTGATAAGCCACTCTGCCGGACAACTGTTTTTTAATATCATCTTTTATAAATGTAAAATAAGAATCATCGACGGTTATTTCCAAATTGGTTTGTGCATCACGATAAATCTGCTCGAGGTCAGTTTCTAAATATTGATACAATGTGGTTTCAAGCTCGATTGTCCTCTTGAATAACTGTTTTGGGGGAATTGGTACGTTCACTGCTTTCTGATCGACAGAAAAATCGTCGATTTCGTTCAGATCTGACGGATTCAAGCCAATATTCAGTGTTCCTTCTAGTGTTTCAACCTTCAACTGGTCGAATTTATACTCGATATTTCCGATTTGAACCGGAGGCCTTTCTTTAAGGCTTGCAATTTCCTGTTGCATATCCAAGATCATTTTCTCTAATTTGCCTATTTTTTTGCTTTGATGCTCCACAAATAAATGCAGCCTTTTTATATATTGATAGAATTCCGCATCCAAACGAATCACCTCGAATCAAACCAGTTTTATTTTTATAAAAAAAGATTCCAGCTATCAAATATCTCGTACAGGGGCCTGTAAAGGTACAGCAGGTGTACCAAGCAACTCCGAGCTGCTGAGAACGCCAGGATGCTGTGCCTGTGGTGCCGGCCCCGTAAAACCTCCTGTATTGTACAGATAAGAAGCGGGCTTGATGATTCCGGCGCTTCCAATTTGCAGAACAGAGGAATTGGTGATTCCATCAATTTTTAATAGGTTGATGTGAATCGATTGTTGTATATAGAAATTCATTCTGATCCCCCGCATTAAGCATTTAAATAATTTCCCTGATCCACAGCATCTTGATCATAGGTATTCGTCGAGCTTTGATTATTATAGAGAGTCAATCCGTCTCCGGTATTGAATGAGCCAGCACCTGAAAAGGTTTTTGCTGTGGAAACCGGGCTGATTCTGTAAACATCGCCAATATTGAAAACAGCGCTGTTGCCCAGAGAGATGACCTGTACGACTCCGACGATTGCCGGCATGAGCAACACCCTTTCCTGGATTTCTTTATATCGTCTCGCTCCAGCGCCTAGCGGTTTGGTGCTGACCAAGGCGCTTCCGCTTTTCTTTATCGTATGTGCCTAGATAAAGATTGTGAATAAAATGCCTATGCTTGCTCCTGGAAACGGATGTTATACAACAGACAAAAAGATATATAACAGAAATGCTAATATGTTAATATATTTATATATTTAGAATTTTAAATTTATTCTCAGGAGGCAAAGATATGAATGTTCCATTGCTGTTAAACGAGTTTTTAGACCGGGCGGTATCGCTTTATAGTGATAAAATGGCAATTTTTTCAGAGGACAGGTCGCTTACATATGCCGAACTGAATGAAAGAGTGAACAGGCTATCGGACGGGCTTCGGAAGCTTGGAGCGGGAAAGGGTGACAGAATCGCTTATCTTGCGCCAAACTCAATCGAAATGCTTGAAGGCTTTTATGGTGTATTCCAGGTAGGCGGAGTGATGGTACCGTTAAACATCCGCCTGAAGCCGGAAGATTATTTGTTTATTTTGAATCACAGCGAATCGAAGGTATTATTCGTTGACCAGGATTTATACCATTTGGTCCAGCCAATTAAAGATCAGCTGCAGACTGTGGAGCACATCGTCATCCATAATAAAGAAGACAGCGTGAATGAGCTGGGTTATGAAGAATGGCTTGATCAGCACTCGCCGGAGGCTTTTGCACGTGAGGGTCTTGATGAAAATGATGTTTGCAGTCTTCTGTATACAAGCGGAACAACGGGGAATCCAAAGGGCGTAATGCTGACGCACCGTAACAATTACCTTCATGCCCTCAGCACTATGCACCATTTAAGGGTGAGCGATGAAGATGTACTCCTGCATGTACTGCCGATGTTCCATGTTAATGGATGGGGATCACCATTCTATTACACTGCGAACGGAGCTTCACAAGTTTGCCTGCGCAAAACAACTCCTGAGACAATTTTTAACGCATTGGAAAAACACAAAGTTAGCGTCATGCATATGGCACCCACTGTATTGAATTCACTACTCCAGTTCTATGAAAAAAATGTACCGGGCATTGAACAGCCTGTTCGCGTTGTCATCGCAGGATCTGCACCGCCACCTGCGTTCGTGACCAGGGTGGAAAAAGAACTTGGCTGGGAATTCATCCAGGTTTATGGCATGACTGAGTCCTCACCTTTAAGCACGATTTCAACAGTAAGATCGCACTTAAAGCAGCTGCCATTAAGTGAACAATACCGGATGAAGGCGAAAGCTGGAATTTCAATGATTGGCTGCGAAGTAAAAGTAGTGAATGATTTTGGAGATGAGGTTGCGCATGATGGCACTGAGATAGGTGAAGTGATCACCAGAAGCAACGGAGTGATGAAAGGCTACTGGAAAAATGAAGAGGCAACGATGGAGGCCATCCGCAATGGCTGGCTTCATACGGGTGATATGGCTACAGTCGATCAGTATGGAAACATTGATATCGTCGACCGTAAAAAAGATGTGATCATCAGTGGCGGCGAGAATATTTCCTCCATAGAGGTTGAAGGCGTATTATACGATCATCCTGCAGTTCTTGAAGCAGCAGTCATTGCCGTACCTCACGAAAAATGGGGCGAGACACCACATGCTTATGTCGTGCTCAGGGAAAACGAGCACGTTACCGAGGAGGACCTTGTTGCTTTCTCCCGTGAAAAACTTGCCCATTTCAAAGCCATTACAGGAGTTACCTTTGTAAAAGAACTGCCAAAGACAGCTTCCGGCAAAATCCAGAAGGTGCATTTGAGAAATGAATATTGGGAAGCGAATGGCAAGGGTGGAAGGCTTGTAAATTAATAGGTTAACAGGGATTGCTCTATACGCTGAGCAGTCCTTCTTCTTTTGGCATGCGGGGCTTTGTGTGATATACATAGTATAGATGTAAACTTTTGGGGGGAATGAGTGGGAGTATGGAGTTAAAAGCCCAGCCTGCGGGAAAAAGGATTGTTTCAATTGACCGGATGAGGGGATTTTCATTATTAGGAATTTTTCTAGTGAATATGATTTCCTTTCATTCGCCGTATTTTTATATCGATCCTGAAAATTGGTGGCAAGGAACACTTAATTTAGTTACATACAGGTTCATTGATATTTTTGTGCAGGCAAGCTTCTACCCGTTGTTTGCGATGCTGTTTGGATATGGACTGGTCATTTTGCGGGAACGGACTCTCCAGAAGGGGATTAGTTTTACTCCACTTGCCCTCAGGAGACTTTCAATTCTGTTATTAATGGGACTGCTTCATGCCTTCTTTATTTGGGAGGGAGATATTTTAATTACCTACGCTGTATGCGGGTTTGTCTTTCTCTTTTTGATTGGCTGGAATGCAAGGAGGCTGCTGATAGCTGGATTTATTTTATACATAGTCCCCAACTTGCTGCTTCTGTTTATGCTTGGGGCTGCCGACGCCATGCAAGGTGGAAGTGAGTTCACGATGTATGATCAGGAAGCGGCGACCCAGGCAATGATGGCCTATCAAACTGGCAGTTTTGCAGAGGTTACCGAGCAAAGGGTTACAGAATGGTATAAAAACAATGACCTAATAGGATTCATTTTTTACCTCATCACAATCCTGCCTTTATTTATGATTGGTGCTGGCGCAGCAAAACTCAGGCTTTTTGAGAATGTGGAAAGCAAGCGGCTTAAGATGGCCAAATATGCAATAGCACTGGTTTTAGCTGGTTTGCTTATAAAATCACTGCCATACCTTATGGACAGAACCTTGGGGACTGATTACGCCCAGGATGCTTTTGGCGGTGCAATGCTCGCTATGGCGTATGCACTATTCATAGCACTTGCTTCAGAGAAAAGAACTTTTGATAAACTCCTTGCTCCACTGGAGGCAGCAGGCAGGCTTTCCATCAGCAATTATTTATTTCAATCGATCGTCGCTACGCTGATTTTTTACAGTTATGGGCTTGGGTACTATGGGAAGATTTCCATTTTTGCAGGCTCAGTCCTCGCTTTGAGTATTTACGCTTTTCAGCTTGCCGCCAGCACCTTGTATATAAAAAGGTATTATTATGGACCGGTGGAATGGCTTTGGAGGAGCGGCACGTATATGAAGAGGCAGCGCTTTAAAAAGGAAGATGGCTCATGGGAAAATTAGTATGAGGGGGACCAAACATGAAATTCGGTACTTTTAAAAATGAACAAGGAATTTTTATCGGTATTGTCAATGAAGGAGAAAATCGTGTTCTTCCACTGCTTGAAGCAGCGGGAAGAATGGGTGGAGAATTCTCGTTTCCAAACTCAATGCTGGAGGCCATTGCATTGGGTGACTCGTTTTACGAGGACGCAAGTAAGGTCGGCGAGTGGGTAAATGAAAATAACCTTGTAGAGGAACTCTATAAGCCGATCGAATCTGTAACCTTACTCGCACCGATTCCAAAGCCAGCGAAGAATGTTTTCTGTGTCGGAAAGAATTATGCGGAGCACGCGATTGAGATGGGAAGCAAGGATGATATTCCGGAACATATCATGGTGTTTACTAAAGCGCCAACATCGGTCATTGGCCACGGAGAAACAATCAATGAACACAAGGAAGTGACAGCTCAGCTAGATTATGAAGGTGAGCTAGCAGTTATCATCGGAAAGCAAGGTAAAGCGATTAATCTGGAAGAGGCACTCGAGTATGTCTTCGGATATACGATAATCAATGATGTAACAGCGAGAGACTTG
>NZ_JBAVFI010000598.1:0-4766 GCF_049588175.1 Mesobacillus sp. | reverse complement strand
GCCGGGGATGGCTTTCCACACTGGATCCTTCCTTGCATTTGAAGGCTCCACTTCGTACTCCTTCGCTTTCTCTTCAATTTCTTTAATCAACGAATGCCCCTGTCCAGAAACAGGCACAGCATCAGTTTTAAGATGAGCAACATATGTATTGGAATATGGATTGTTAACTGAGAGCCAGGCTCCAATCATCAAAATTGAAATTAACATAATCTTTCTCATATTTCTATCCTCCCTTTAATAAGGCTCTATAAGCGGATGACTCTTTTTGTTGTTTTTAGAAAGTTACAAAGCGAGCTCCAGGAGCTGAAATCTACACTCCCTGCCAAGTGGATAATACTGCATCTAAAAGCAACAATATGAGCGACAAAAGCCTTATTAAAAAATATGAAACCGGAGGACAAGGTAGAACGGAAGGTATGAACCCATATAAGAAAAATACATATAAAAAGGGCCAGGGCTGCCCCTGGCCTTTTTATATATTATTCTTTTTCAGCCTTTTCACGCTGCTCTTTTAAAACCGCCTTACGTGAGAGGTTTACTCTTCCTTGTTTATCAATTTCTGTTACCTTAACAAGGATTTCATCCCCAAGCTTCAAGATATCTTCCACTTTTCCAACTCGCTCTTCAGCTAGTTCGGAAATGTGTACAAGACCATCTTTACCCGGGAAGAGTTCAACGAAAGCACCAAATTTTTCGATGCGGCGAACTTTACCAAGGTACATCTCTCCAACTTCTACTTCGCGGACGATGTCTTCGATAATTTTCTTGGCCTTTTGAATCATTTCTTCATCAACTGATCCGATAAATACCGTACCATCTTGTTCGATATCGATTTTTACGCCAGTTTCTTCAATGATCTTATTGATCTGTTTTCCGCTTGGTCCAATGACATCACGGATTTTATCTGGCTTAATCCACATTGAAATGATTTTAGGTGCATATTTAGAAAGCTGTTCACGTGGTTCTTGAATCGTTGCAAGCATTGAATCAAGAATTTGCATACGGCCAATTTTTGCCTGTTGCAATGCTTCTTCAAGAATCTGGCGGGATAAGCCTTCAATCTTAATATCCATCTGTAATGCCGTAACACCCTTTGAAGTACCTGCTACTTTGAAGTCCATATCACCCAGATGGTCTTCCATACCCTGGATATCAGTCAGAATTGAATAGTGCTCTCCTGATTTAATAAGACCCATTGCAATACCGGCAACTGGTGCTTTAATTGGCACACCAGCATCCATCAAAGCTAATGTACTTGCACAAATACTAGCCTGTGATGTAGAACCGTTTGATTCCAATACTTCTGAAACTAGACGGACTGTATAAGGGAAATCTTTTTCATTTGGAATAACAGGTTCAAGAGCTCTTTCACCTAATGCTCCATGCCCGATTTCACGTCGGCCTGGCCCACGGAGTGGCCCAGTTTCCCCAACAGAGAATAATGGGAAGTTATAATGGTGCATAAAACGTTTCTCTTCTTCGATTCCGAGTCCATCAAGGATTTGCACATCACCCATTGCACCAAGCGTACAAATGCTCAAAGCCTGAGTCTGTCCCCTTGTAAACAATCCTGAACCGTGAGTTCTAGGAAGCAATCCAACCTCTGATGAAAGAGGGCGGATTTCCTCTAAATTACGTCCATCTGGACGGACTTTATCTTCAGTGATCAAGCGGCGGACTTCGCCTTTAACGATTTTATCTAGAATTTGTTTAACCATTTTAAGCTTGTCTGCGTCGACTTCCTGCTCTTCATAACGAGCAACAACGGCATTTTTCACTTCTTTGATTGCATCTTCGCGTGCATGCTTTTCTTGTACCTGAATGGCAGACAGCATGTCTTGTTCACATATTCCGCGAACTTCCGCCTCTAGTTCTTTGTCGATTTCATAAAGAGTAATTTCTCTCTTCGCTTTCCCTACTTGTGCAACAATTTCCTGTTGGAACGCGATTAAACGCTTAATTTCATCATGGCCGAACATGATCGCTTCAAGCATGACTTCTTCTGGAACTTCGTCAGCACCAGCTTCTACCATGTTGATTGCATCCATTGTACCTGCAACAACTAAGTGCATATCGCTTTTTTCTGTTTCTTCAACAGTAGGATTGATGATGAAATTTCCATCAACTCTGCCAACTGTAACACCAGCAATCGGTCCTTCAAAAGGAATATCAGAAACACAAAGAGCCAGAGAAGAACCAAACATTGCAGCCATTTCCGATGAACAATTCTGATCGACACTCATAACAATGCTGATAACCTGAACATCATTACGGAATCCATCTGCGAATAAAGGTCTGATAGGACGGTCAATTAAACGGCTTGCAAGAATTGCCTTTTCACTTGGACGTCCTTCACGCTTAATAAAACCGCCTGGAATTTTACCTACAGCATATAATCTTTCTTCATAATTGACTGTAAGCGGGAAAAAATCTAAATTCTTTGGTTCTTTTGAAGCTGTTGCTGTACTTAGAACAGCTGTGTCACCATAACGGACAAGCACTGCGCCATTTGCCTGCTTTGCCAGCTGACCGAATTCGACTGTAAGCTTACGCCCTGCCCAGTCAAATGAGAAACTTTGTTTTTCTTGTGCCATGCTTTTAGCCCCTCTCTACCATGAAATCCATCCAGGACTGATGCCTGGGAATTATTTAAAACAGCACCTATGCCTGTCTTATTAACAAATAACCATAATAATTAATATTAAACTCTTCAATACAAGGCATATCCAGAATCGACCTTGTTTAATCACTTTTAAAGCTGATTCGAACCCGAAAGAGCTTACTTAAACAACATTTATGTTATAGTATGCGCTAATTAATAACGCTTAATATCATGAGTTTGTTATGTATCTTCCAAAATTTTTCCTAATAAAAAAGCGGGATAAATCCCGCTTTGACAGACTATCTACGTAGACCTAGCTTGTTGATTAAATCGCGGTAACGAGAAACGTCATTGTTACGAAGGTACGTCAAAAGATTACGACGCTTACCTACCATTTTCAAAAGACCGCGACGTGAGTGGTGGTCCTTTTTGTGAACGCGTAAGTGATCGTTCAATGTGTTGATTTCTGCAGTAAGGACAGCGATTTGAACTTCTGGAGATCCAGTGTCACTTTCGTGAACCTTGAATTCGTTGATAAGTTCGTTTTTACGTGCTTTTGTGATTGCCATCCGTGTTCACCTCCTGAATTATAATCCCCTGTTACCGAGCAAGCGTCGGTGACTCGACTTGCCAAGCAAAGGTTCTTTTTTGATACGTTAATAAGAATACATCTTTTTACGACAAAATGCAAGTCTAACTCTTGTTTTTTTCAAAGTAGAGAATGGCTTCCTGCTTATCTTTATCTATTTGGGATACGAGCTGTTCAATCCCGTCGAATTTCCGTTCACTTCGAAGACGCAAATGCCATTCCACATGTGCAGTTTTCCCATAGATCTCTTCGTTAAAATTAAAAATATGGACCTCAACAGATGGCTTTTCCTTCTTTTCACGGTGGAATGTAGGCTTATATCCAACATTGGAGACACCTTCGTACCATTGGCCATCAATCTGGATCCTTACCGCATATACGCCAGTTGGCGGAAGAATATATTGGTTATCCATTTGAACATTTGCCGTCGGAAAGCCTATTGTCCGGCCGCGTTTTTCACCGTTAACGACTGTGCCTTGCGTTTTGTAGTACCTTCCCAGCAGTTCCGGCATTGAATCCACTTTCCCATCCCTAAGCAAGCTGCGGATCTGTGTCGAACTGATCTTTTCATCATTAGCTCTTGCCAACTTCGAAATTACCGTGAATTCAAACTTGTTCCGCGAATGGAATTGAAGTGTTTCCATCGTGCCTTTGCCCATTTTCCCGTAAGTATAATCAAATCCCGCAACAACATGCTGGACATTTAATCCGATAATATACTGATCTATAAATTGCTGAGGAAGCAGGCTGGAGAATTCGGTCGTAAAATGGACGACAAATAAATAATCCACACCCATATTCCTAATTACATTTGCTTTTTCATCCAGAGGGGTTATGTTCTCTATATGCTGCACACTTTTCCCAAGCACAACAGAAGGATGGGGATCAAATGTCATGACAGCACTTTTTATCCCTTTATCATCGGCAATACGTTTCGCTTCCATGATCACCTGTTGATGTCCTAAATGGACACCATCAAAATACCCAAGTGCCATTGCCATGGAAGGGAAATCCAGTTTCTCATAATCATGAGGATGGTTTAGCTTAATCAATTCCACGATTTACACACCTTTTCTGACCCAGCTGCTCAATTACTGCTCATTTCTTAACACTTTATCAGGCTTCATCAACCCATTTTTGGTCGGATGCTTCCTGTAAATAGCGAGCGCTAATCCGTCATCTGTTTCTACTACGATGGGACCGCCAGTTTCCGACAAATTTTGTGGAATCTCGAGCAATGCCCCATTTTTCACTTTCTCTGCTACTGTATCATTTATGCGATATTTCGGCAAATAAGAAATTCCCACTTCCAAGGGATGTAAAGCCTTCTGGATGCTTCCATCCTCAGCCATTGTTTCAAGCTGCTCGAATGTGAAACAATCCTCCAAAGTAAACTCCGAAGATTGTATTCTGATTAACGAAGACATATGAGCCGGATATCCCAACTTTTCACCAATCATGACGGCAAGCGTTCTGATATACGTACCTTTGCTGCAGGATACCCGGAATTTAAAGCTTACTGTTTCACCCTCAAATTCATCCCTGTCATCGAGAAGCTCAATATTGTAGATGGTT
>NZ_JBAVFI010000597.1:0-3936 GCF_049588175.1 Mesobacillus sp. | reverse complement strand
CTGCGAAAAGCGTCAGTCCTCTTGTTCCGGATGGAGCTCCCACTTTTCTGGCTAAAACCATCGCCACTCCACACATGCCAGCGTTTGAGGCGAAGTATTTTTCACCGTAAAGCTTAAAGCCGTCCTTTGTCTGGACTGCCTTTGTATCATTTGCTCCGACATCTGATCCGCCCTGCCGCTCAGTGAGGAAGGTCGCGCCTTCATATAGAGTAGTTTCTCCAGTTGACAGTACATGTGGGAGGAATCTTTCTTTGAGTTCTGGAGAAGCATATTGGTCGAGCAAATAAGCTGTCGCCATCGTCAGTGTTACCGGGCAGTAAAAGCCCGGCTCAGTCTGGGAAAGCAAATATCCCTGGGCGTAGGAATAAATATAATTCCCCTTTCGTCCGAGCTCAGGAATCTCTTTATGGACATAGCCTACAATACCGGTGTTATAGGACTCTTCAACCGTACGGCGGTATCCTTCATTCACCCACACCTCGGAAATGTCCTCTCCGTAGGCATCAAATTTAATCAGCTTAGGCTGGCCTTCACGATCGGTAAACCTGGCTCGCTGGTCAATTTCATTGGCACATTTCTCGCCGAACGCCACGAGTTCCCCGTCAGCATATTTAAAAAAGTCCTCATCCAACAACTCCTTCAGCAAAGCGCGAAACTGTGGTTCCTCTTTGTAAAAGTTCATCTACTTGACCTCCCTTTGAATTCCTTCAAGTTTCCCATTGAAATCTGCAAGCAGCTTCTCTATTTCAACCCTGATTTCAACCAATTCTGCGATTCGTTCATTCACCTCTGCCAGCTTCTCGTTCCCATATTCAATCGTCCGTTTCAGCTGTTTCTCGCCAGTCCGGTCCTCATCAAATAAAAGCACCATCTCCTTGATTTCATCAAGCGAAAAACCAAAGCGCTTCCCTCGCAGCACGAGCTTTAATTGGGTATATTCCCTCCCGGTGTATAAGCGGCGGCCTCCCTCAGAACGTCGAGGGTTCAGCAAACCAAGCTCCTCATAATACCGAATCGTCCTCGTCGTAACCCCAAACTCCTCAGCCAAATCAGAAATAGTGAACATAAGTAAAAACCTCTTTTTAACAGAATAATCAGTAAATTAATTATACCATTGACGTTAACGTAAAGAGCAACCAAAACCTTAATATAAAAACACGCAGACAAGAGCCCTTCACCGCTTTAAACCGCTGGGGGTCAGACCCCCAGCGGTTTAAAGCGGTAAAGTAAGTTTATTTGATTGATATTTTAATATTTAGTTTTTGGTCACTTTGTCTTCATTTTTTGGTCAATTTTTATTCATATTGATACCGTTTTCAGTTGTTGTATGGTGAATATCGTCAGTATACAATAAGAATGTGAAAAGAATCACAATATAACTTATACAGGGGCAATACCTAATAGATGAGTGATCTTATTTTTTTCTTAATACATGTGAAACGATTCACATATACTCATCTACTACCAACACAAGGAGATGGACAGCATGCAAAAGCATATTAGAAAAGTAGCGATTATTGGTACAGGATTGGTTGGTTCAAGTGCCGCCTATTCTATTTTAAATCAAGGCATTTGCGATGAATTAATCATGGTGGATATAAACAAGGAAAGAGCGATTGGTGAATCACTTGATTTATCTCATTGCATCGACTTCACGAACTCAAGGACGAAGGTCCATGCAGGAACATACGCCGAGCTAGGAGATGTAGATATTGTCGTCATAACAGCTGGTCCGCCTCCAAAGCCAGGTCAGACTCGTCTTGATACATTGGGAATTGGTGCAAAGATCATGGAGGATATGATTCCACAAATCATGTCCAGCGGCTTTAATGGAATTTTCCTGATTGCTTCTAACCCGGTGGATATCATCACCTACCATGTTTGGAAGCTATCAGGTCTGCCAAGGAACCGAGTGATTGGAACGGGTACTTCCCTTGACTCTTCAAGACTTAAAACCTATTTATCTGAAATTCTTGATGTCGATCCAAGAAGTATCTCTGGATACACAATGGGTGAACATGGTGATTCCCAATTTGCTGCTTGGTCACATGTATCAATAGGCGGAAAACCGCTGCTACAAATTATAGATGAGCGGAAAAAACAGTTAGCGCATATCGACCTTGATCAAATCGTGGAAGATGTGAAAAAAGTAGGTTTTGAGATTCTCAAACGAAAAGGAACGACTTACTATGGAATCGGAAATGCGATTGCTTTCATCACAAAGTCAATCTTCAACGATGACCATAGAATTATTGCCCTATCATGTGTGGTGGATGGGGAATACGGTGAAACCGAGCTTTGCACTGGTGTCCCAGCGATTATCACAAGAGAAGGAGTCAAAGAAATTGTCGAGCTCCGCCTGAATGAAGAAGAACAGGAGAAATTCAAGAAGTCGACAGCCGTACTACGTGATTATATGGCAAGCATTGGCTATGAAGAGAAAGCTCTCGCATTAGTTTAAGCTCATTCAAACTACTAACCTCCAGAAAGAAGGCGCAACTTATGAAAGACTATATAATGCCGCGGGTATTTAAAGCTTCAACAGGAATTGCACAGGGGATTTTCGTGACATTGGGTATCGGACTTTTGATTAAAAATATCGGTGCGAATTTTGGAATCGATGCTCTTGTCCAAATTGGCACAATCGCCACAAGCCTGATGGCACCAGCGGTTGGTGCTGGGGTTGCATTGATGCTCGGAGCAAATGCTTTAGTTATTTTTTCAGCGATGATTGCTGCAGCAGTTGGTGCCGGCGCATTGACGATAACCGAAGCAGGCGTGTTAATTAAGGCTGGCGAACCAATCGGAGCCTTGCTGACCGCAACAATTGCCACTTATGTCGGTAAAAGAATTACTGGTAAAACACCGCTTGATATGATGGTAATCCCACTGGGTACAATATTAGTTGCAGGCTTCGCTGGTCTATGGCTATCAACTGTAATTGCACCAATTTTAACAACTGTTGGCGGAGTTATTAAGGCTTCAACAGCCGGAAGTCCGCTTCTATCTTCCATCATTTTGGCGATGGTTTGGGGCTTATTCTTAATCTCTCCTGCTTCTTCCGTTGCACTAGCGATGGCACTTGATTTAAGCGGCATCGCCGGCGGAGCAGCATTGGCAGGCTGTGCGGCCCACTTTATTGGATTTTCGATCATCTCTTGGAAAGAAAACCAGCTTGGTGGAATCCTGGCACAAGGTGTATGTACGCCAAAGGTACAGCTGCCAAATATCACTAAAAACCCGTACATCCTGGTACCTACATTGATTGCCAGCGCGATCGTCGGACCAATTTCAGCTCTAATCTTTAAAATCGAAGCCGGCAAGGAAATTGCAGGTATGGGCTTGAGCTCATTCGTAGCACCACTACAGCTTTTAACAAGCTACGACCTGGGTTTCATAATACCTGCCATGCTGGTCACATATATATTGGTTCCAGCTGCGATATCTTACGGAATCTACTATTTGCTGAAAAAAACAGGCAAAATCAAAGAAAATGATTTGAGGTTGCCAAACTAAAAAGAAAAAATTCTTTAACACAGTAAAGCGGTGGGGGTCAGACCCCCACCGCTTTACTGTGTTAAAATGTTCTCTATTTTATTAGGTAATCGACTAGTTTTGTTTTTGGTTTGCCGAAGATTTCTTCTTCTAGGCGGCGACCTGTTGGTGTGGCTGCTAGTCCGCCTTCTGCTGTTTCGCGTAGTGCGGATGGCATCGTTTGGCCGATGGCGTACATGGCGCCGATGACTTCGTCGCATGGGATTCTGCTTGTGACGCCTGCTAGTGCCATGTCGGCTGCAGTGATGGCGTTGGATGCGCCCATCGCGTTCCGCTTGACGCATGGAACTTCGACTAATCCGGCAACTGGGTCACAGACTAAACCAAGCATATTTTTCAAGGTGATCGCAAAGGCTTCAGATGATTGCTGTGGAGTACCGC
>NZ_JBAVFI010000596.1:0-9210 GCF_049588175.1 Mesobacillus sp. | reverse complement strand
CAAAACAACTAAAACTCGGCCACATTAATTGAGTGGCTAAGCAGGAGCATTTGCTGCTATTTACATAAGAGCTAAAAATATAATTAAAGAGAGGGATTTTTTTATGACCCAGAAAGTTGCATTGATCACGGGCAGCAGCCGAGGAATCGGTAAAGCTTCAGCGATTAGATTGGCAAAAGAAGGCTATGACATTGTCGTCAATTATGCGCGCAGCAGAAAAGCTGCACAAGAAACTGCAGAGGAAATAGAGGCCATTGGTAGGAAGGTGCTTGTTGTTAAAGCTAATGTCGGTGATGTGAGCAAGATTAAGGCGATGTTCGAACAGATTGATGAAGAGTTCGGCAGGCTTGATGTCTTTGTGAATAATGCTGCATCAGGTGTGCTTAGGCCGGCGATGGAGCTCGAGGAATCACATTGGGACTGGACAATGAATATCAACAGCAAGGCGCTTTTGTTCTGTGCCCAGGAAGCTGCAAAGCTGATGGAGAGGAACGGAGGCGGTAAAATCGTCAGCATCAGTTCTTTAGGCTCGATTCGCTATTTAGAGAACTACACAACCGTAGGGGTTTCAAAAGCCGCCCTAGAAGCTTTAACTCGCTATCTGGCTGTCGAGCTTGCCCGTAAAAACATCATTGTCAATGCGGTTTCCGGCGGTGCAGTGGATACAGAAGCATTGACTCACTTCCCAAACAGGGAGGAGCTGCTAGCAGAAGCGAGAGAGAAAACTCCTGCAGGCAGAATGGTCGAGATTGATGACATGGTTAATGCAGTGATGTTCCTTTTAAAAGATGAATCCAGTATGATTCGCGGCCAGACAATCATTGTCGATGGCGGAATTTCATTATTAGTTTAGCTCTGTTAATCAAGGCTGTTGATTTTCGTTCCAGGCGCTTCGCTTTCCGCGGGGCTGGCGCTGAGCCTCCTCGTCGCTTTGCTCCTGCGGGGTCTCAGCTGTCCAGCTGAGACCGCAGGAGTCTACGCGCCTTCCACTACAATCAACAGGGTATGAAAATGAACATTCAGCTTTAACAGAGCCATAGTTTAAATTAGATTATTGGTTGAATTTGGTATAAAAAAATCGGATAGCTCACTCCACGGATGGTTACATTAATATTCGTGGAGGTGATAACAATGGCAAAACAACCTAATCAATCTCAAGCTGGTACAAACATTCAACAGGTGAGACAACAAAACGCTCAATCTGGACAAGGCGCACAAGGCCAATACGGCACTGAGTTCGCTAGCGAAACAAACGCTCAAGAAGTACGTCAACAAAATCAACAAGCTGAAGCGAAAAAAGGTCAAAACTCTGGCCAACAGAGCTAAGATCACCTATACGAAAGGCACTCTTTATTCGAAGAGTGCCTTTTCCAATGTAGTGGGCGAATCATACGCACTTATTTTCCTCACACGAATAGTCATGAGATGCCCGATCCAGAACTCAAGAGGATTTTCCTGACTTCATTGTTATGAGAAACCTTCAATAAAATTATTAGAAATGTATGAATAACAATTCAGATTGGGTTTGCCCTCTCGAAGCATTTTTAAAATCATTCGACAAATGTTCTGAATACTCTACATAACTAGTCAAAGGAAATCCATCTGCCTGACCGAATACATTAGGAAGATAAATTTTTACAGGCGGTGGAAAAGCATGGATAAATTTAACGAATTGGTCTCTACCCAAATGCAAACAATGGAAAAGCTTCTTTATCTGCAGTCTGAATTAGAACGGTGCCAGGAAATCGAAAAGCAGCTGGATGCTCTCAAGCAAAATGCTGAATTGGAGGAGCTTCGCGTGGAGATTGACCGGAAGAAACAGGAGCTGCACGAGATCCACCGAATGTTTGAAAAACAAACAGAAGAAGTGATCCATACGTATCAAGAATTAGCGGTGACTTTTCGATAAAAAGCACTCAGGAAGGTCTATTATTAATCGATCATTTCAGAAAAGTTCACTAATTTATAAAAATATATCAATTTTAAGGGGCCATCGCTGTAAATCGGTGGCTCTTTTGTTTTAAATTCTTCCATTAACCGTTATAATAATAAAAAATAGGAATCGTTCTTTGTTGCCTTTTGTCGTTTTTCAATTTTTCTAGATAAATATACATTGATAGGTTGCAAAGTTTCCGGGAAAGGAAAGTAGGGGAGAAGAACATGGGCGTACCCATCGAAGGTGAATCTGTCCAAATCCATAGTTATAAGCACAATGGGCACATCCATCGAGTCTGGGAAGAAACCACCGTCTTAAAAGGAACACAGAATCTTGTGATCGGCGGGAATGACCGGACAGTCGTAACGGAGTCAGACGGAAGAACCTGGATTACTAGAGAGCCTGCAATCTGTTACTTCCACTCTCAACTGTGGTTCAACGTTATAGGCATGATTCGGGAAGATGGCGTGTACTATTATTGCAATATTAGTTCTCCATTTATTTTTGATGGAGAAGCGCTGAAATATATTGATTATGATCTCGATATTAAAGTTTTTCCTGACATGACATTTAATTTACTTGATGAAGATGAATATGAGCGCCACCGAAAAGAAATGCAATATCCGGATGTGATTGACAAGATCCTAAAATACAATGTCGAAAAGCTAAAACGCTGGATCAGGCAACGGAAAGGTCCATTTGCGCCTGACTTTATCGATATTTATTATGAACGGTATTTAACTTATCGTCGTTGACCAATCAGGATAGACAAAGCAGCCTGTTGATTTGTTTCAACAGGTTTTTGTTTCGCAGTTAAAGCTAGGCAAGGCTTCATAAGGGGGAACAAAATTGGGCAGCATCCACAGATACTTAAAATTCGTAAAACCATATCGGCTGCAGATTATTGGAACAATCATTATAGGGGTTCTTAAATTCGCAATCCCGCTGTTAATACCATTGTTAATAAAATTTGTCCTTGATGATGTCATTGCCAACGACACATTAAGTAAAACAGAGAAAACGGACAAGCTGATCTGGGTAATGGGCATCATGATCGTAGTTTTTGTTGTGCTGCGTCCGCCTATTGAATATTACCGCCAATATTTTGCCCAATGGACAGCAAGCAAAATTCTCTATGATATACGAGACAGACTGTTTACGCACATGCAGCGTCTCAGCTTTAAGTATTATTCGAATACTAGGGCAGGTGAGGTCATCTCGAGAATGATCAACGATGTTGAACAAACGAAGACCTTCGTCGTGACCGGCTTGATGAACCTGTGGCTTGACGTTGCTACTATATTGATAGCGGCTGCTATCATGTTTACTATGGACGTGAAACTGACCATTGTCTCGCTTATCCTGTTTCCTTTTTACGCTTTTTCCGTTAGGTACTTTTTCGGGAATCTGCGTAAGCTTACGAGGGAGCGTTCACAGGCACTTGCGGAGGTACAAAGCTACTTGCATGAGCGGGTAGCAGGAATTTCTGTCATTAAGAGCTTCGCAATCGAGGATTATGAGCAGACGCAGTTCGACCGCCAGAATAAGAACTTTTTAACAAAGGCTTTAGAGCACACAAGCTGGAATGCCAAAGCATTTGCTGTGGTCAATACGATCACGGATATCGCTCCGCTTCTCGTTATCGGATTCTCAGGCTATCAAGTTCTCCAGGAAAATCTGAGCATCGGGGAAATGGCTGCGTTCATCGCTTACATCGACAGGCTTTACAATCCGCTCCGCAGGCTGGTCAACTCTTCAACTACATTAACCCAGTCAATCGCTTCAATGGACCGTGTATTTGAATTCATGGATGAAAAATATGATATCAAGGATTCAGAAGATGCGATTGAACTGAAAAAGGTCCATGGCGATATTTCCTTTAACAACGTAAGCTTTGCTTATGATGAGGGCGAGGAAGCAGTCCTTAAGAACATCAACATTGATGTGGAAAAAGGAGAGACGATTGCCCTTGTAGGAATGAGCGGCGGAGGGAAATCTTCCTTCGTCAGTCTGATGCCAAGGTTCTTTGACGTTACTGAAGGAGCAATCTTCCTTGATGGACAAGACATCCGTTCTTTCAAAGTCCGTTCTCTGCGCGATAAAATAGGAATGGTTGCACAGGATAATATTTTATTCAGTGAATCGGTCAAATCAAATATCCTGCTGGGTAAACCAAGAGCCAGCGAAGAGGAAGTAGTGGAAGCGGCAAAGGCGGCAAATGCCCACGAATTTATTATGAATTTACCTGAAGGATATGAAACAAAAGTAGGGGAAAGAGGCGTCAAGCTTTCTGGAGGGCAAAAACAGCGTGTGGCAATTGCCCGAGTCTTTCTTAAAAATCCGCCGATTTTGATCCTGGATGAAGCTACCTCTGCGCTTGACCTGGAAAGTGAGCACCTCATACAGGAAGCAATCGAGAAGCTTGCCAAGGACAGAACCACTTTCATTGTCGCACACCGTTTGTCCACGATTACACATGCCGACAGGATTGTGCTGATCGAACATGGAGAAATCGTGGAGGTTGGCCGTCATGATGAGTTAATGGCAAAGCAAGGTGGCTACTACCGATTGTTCCAGGTTCAGCAGCTGGAAAATTAAATAATAGTTAAAAAACGAAGCACATATTAGTGTTTCGTTTTTTTTTGCCTTGTGGTAACCCGAATGGCTCATAATACATCTAAACAAAAAATAAAATAGCTCAAATCGCCTATTATTATTCCAAATGTTTATTATATTTAAATAATTAAGAAAAATCAGTAGACTAAGTCATTGTATTTAATATAAAATGTTTAACACAGACAGAAGTAAATTATATTCAGCAATAATATTTCGGTAATAGAAAGGAGTAGTAAAGTGGTACATGCTCCGGTTTTGGATGTAAAAAACTTAAGAACATCTTTTATCACATCGGATGGCGAAATTCCAGCTGTTGACGACGTCAGCTTCTCAGTGAACAAAGGAGAAATCCTTGGAATTGTGGGAGAGTCAGGCTGCGGCAAGAGCGTTACATCATTATCCATCATGAAGCTGATTCCACAGCCACCAGGGAAAATAGCAGGTGGGGAAATCCTCCTTAATGGTGAGGACCTTGTCCATGCATCGGAAAAAAGGATGCGTGAGATACGGGGTAATGAAGTAGCGATGATTTTCCAGGAGCCTATGACTTCGTTAAATCCATTATTTACGATTGGCGAGCAGCTGACAGAAGCGTTGAAAATACATAAGAAACTGGGCAAAAAAAATGCATATCAGCAGGCGATTGAAATGCTGAAGCTCGTCGGACTCCCGAGAGCTGAGCAGATCATCAAGGAATATCCCCACCAGCTTTCAGGAGGGATGAGGCAGAGGGTTATGATTGCGATGGCGCTTAGCTGCCACCCTAGAGTATTGATTGCTGATGAACCTACTACAGCGCTTGATGTCACCATCCAGGCGCAAATATTGGCATTGATGAAGGATTTGAACGAAAAGCTTGATACAGCCATTATCATGATTACGCATGATCTAGGTGTCGTGGCAGAGGTTTGCCAGCGAGTGGTTGTCATGTATGCTGGCAAAATCGTAGAGGAAGGGCTTGTAGAGGATATCTTCAAGAATCCGAAGCACCCATATACGCTTGGCCTGCTTAAATCGATTCCTGATATCCGTGAGAAAAAAGAGCGCTTGTACTCGATTCCAGGAAACGTTCCAAAGCCTGGGTCGATTAAAACAGGATGTCGGTTTGCTGCCAGGTGCGAATTTGTAATGGACAGATGCTTGAGTGAAAATCCCGAACTCTATGAAACTGAAAGGCCGGGACATTCTGTGCGCTGCCTTTTACATGAGAAGGAGGGAGTAGCGAATGGCAGAAGTACTGTTAAAAGTTGATAATCTTAAAAAATACTTCCCTATCACTGGAGGCGTCCTCGGCAAACAAACCGGAAGCGTCAAGGCTGTTGATGATATCAGCTTTTGGGTCAATAAAGGCGAAACACTCGGCCTGGTTGGCGAGTCAGGCTGCGGGAAATCCACAACAGGAAGAATGTTGATGCGACTGACAGATCCTACTGAAGGGCAGGTGGTCTTTGAAGGTAAAGATTTAGTTACTCTTTCAGACAGTGATATGCGTAAAACCCGCAAGGACATGCAGATGGTATTCCAGGATCCATTTGCTTCACTGAATCCAAGGCATACGGTCGAAAAAATCCTCGAGGAGCCATTGATTGTCCATGGCATCGGGACTAAACAGGAGCGCAAGAAGATGGTAAAGGAAATGCTTGAGGTTGTAGGCCTCAGCAGCTACCATGCCAAAAGGTATCCTCACCAGTTCAGCGGAGGGCAGCGCCAAAGAATTGGAATTGCCCGTGCCCTTATGACACGGCCAAAGCTGATTATTGCGGATGAACCTGTTTCGGCGCTGGATGTTTCGATTCAATCACAAGTGTTAAATCTACTGGGAGACCTTCAAAAGGAATTTCAGTTGACTTATATTTTCATAGCCCATGACCTGGGAGTGGTAAAACACATCAGCGATAGAGTGGGAGTCATGTATTTGGGAAGGCTGGTTGAAATTACAGACGCAGATAAGCTGTATGAAAAACCGCTTCACCCATATACGAAAGCATTGCTTGCGGCTGTTCCTATTCCTGATCCTGAGATCAAGCGGGAAAGAGAACTGCTGACTGGAGATATCCCAAGTCCAGCAAACCCGCCTAAGGGATGTGCCTTCCATACAAGATGCAAGGCATGCATGGAAGTTTGCAAGACTGATAGACCCGAATTGAGGGAAATTGAACCTGGTCATTTTGCTGCCTGCCATCTATATTCCTAGCAAATAGGAATGTGTGTGAGTAAAACAGCATAGATGATATATATCATGGACTGGAACCAAAAATACTGGTCCGAAAAAACAAGGGGGAAAAATATGAAAAGGCGTTTTGGATTGATGTTTTTTGCTTTTATCCTGATCCTGAGCTTAGGGCTAGCCGGCTGCAGTAATGAGTCTGGCGGCAAGAAAACTGGCGGGGAATCTGATTCAGACGGCGGATCATCGTCAGGCGGAACTCTCGTATTCGGCCGCGGTGGCGATTCAACTTCGCTTGACCCAGCGATTACAACTGAAGGTGAAGCTTTTAAAGTAACAAAAAACATCTATGAAACTCTCATCGAATTTGGTGAGCAGGATACAGAAATCAAGCCAGGTCTTGCTGAGAGCTGGGAAGAATCTCCAGATGGTCTAAAGCACACATTAAAATTGCGCAAAGGTGTTAAATTCCACGATGGTACGGATTTCAACGCCGAAGCAGTAGTATTCAACTTTGAGCGCTGGAAAGCAGGAAACAAAGAGCAATTCTATTACTATAACTCACAATTTGGTGATGTAATCAAGGAAGTAAAAGCTGTTGATGAGTATACAGTAGAATTCACATTAAACCGTATACTTGCTCCTTTCAACAAAAACCTTGCTATGTCTCCATTTGGAATTGCAAGTCCTGAAGCAGTCAAGAAGTATGGTGATAAATTCCTTGAAAACCCAGTTGGTACTGGACCATTTAAATTCAAGGAATGGAAACGCAATGACAAGGTTACCTTGGTAAAGAACGAAAATTACTGGGATAAGGGACTTCCAAAGCTTGATGAAGTTATTTTCCGTGTAATCCCAGAGAACTCAGCTCGTTTGAATGCATTGAATACAGGAGAAGTTGACATTATTGACGGCGTGAATTTCAGTGATGTCGAATCAATCGAAAGCAATCCTGATTTGCAGACATTCTTCCGTCCTTCTTTGAACGTCGCTTATCTAGGATTGAACAACGAACGCGGACCGTTAAAAGACAAGAAGGTACGTCAGGCATTAAACTATGCTGTTGATAAGAAATCGCTGATCGACGCATTCTACGCTGGTGCAGCTGAGCCGGCTAAGAACCCAATGCCAAAAACTGTTGCAGGATATAATGATGAAGTTGAGGGCTATGAATATAACCCTGAGAAAGCTAAGGAGCTTCTAAAAGAAGCTGGATTTGAAAATGGCTTTGAAATGGAACTATGGGCAATGCCTGTTGCAAGACCATATATGCCTGATGGAAAGAAGGTTGCTGAAGCCCTTCAAGCTGATTTCGCCAAAATTGGCGTAAAAGCTAAGATTGTCTCTTATGAATGGGCAACATATCTTGAAAAAGCCCGTGTTGGTGAAGCAGATTCTTTCTTGCTTGGCTGGACTGGCGACAATGGTGACGCTGACAACTTCCTGTATGTACTTTTAGACCAGGACAACATTGACAGCAATAACTATGCACGCTACAAAAATCAAGAGGTACATGATCTGTTCATCAAGGCTCAGTCTACTAATGACCAGGCTGAACGTGAAAAACTTTATAAAGAAGCTCAATTGCTAATTAAAGAGGATGCTCCTTGGATTCCACTAGTTCACTCAGAGCCTGCTCTTGCGGGAAGAGCTGACGTGGTTGGATTCAAGGCACACCCAACAGGTTCTGACCTGCTTGCAACTGTTGAATTCAAAAAATAATGCATCAGGAAAAGGGAGAACATGTGCATTCTCCCTTTTCTGCTGAAAAGCGGAGCGCGTTGGTCATCACTGACCTCCGTTTATTAAAGACATATCACCATGAAAAGAGGTGGGAAGGTGTTTGCCTATTCTGTCAGAAGGATTTTATCATTAGTTCCTGTACTGTTGGGTCTTTCACTTATTGTATTTTTTATAATCAGAGCAATCCCTGGCGATCCCGCCCAAGTCATTCTCGGGCAGCTTGCTACTAAGGAAGCGATGGCGGATTTAACAAAACAGCTTGGACTTGACCAGGCGTGGTATATTCAATATTTCAACTATCTAGGCGACTTGCTGACCGGTGATTTAGGACAATCCTTAAGGACGAAGTCAGAGATCAACAGTGAAATATGGCCATACTTTGCTGCCACAATGGAATTATCATTCGTGGCGATGCTGATTGCCATCGTCATAGGTGTGAACGCGGGGATTATTAGCGCATGGTTCCAGAATTCATGGTTTGATTACGTAGCCATGGTGCTTGCCTTGATAGGGGTATCTATGCCGATTTTCTGGCTTGGATTGATGGAGCAGTGGATGTTTGCCATTAATCTGGACTGGCTGCCGACATCGGGCAGGGAGGAAGTACGAAATCCAGTCGATGCTATTACGAATTTTTATATTATAGACACGCTGATCCAAGGCCGAACTGACCAGTTCATTGAGGTACTGAAGCATCTGTTGTTGCCGGCGGTAGCTTTGGCAACCATTCCAATGGCAATCATTGCAA
>NZ_JBAVFI010000595.1:0-3477 GCF_049588175.1 Mesobacillus sp. | reverse complement strand
AAAAATCTTTCTATTTATTTTTGGATTGGAGGTCGTTTTTTATTCACTAGAGCCCTCAACTAAACAAAGCTGTTCTTTAATCAAATCGATGAAATGTTTAGCAGGCTGTGATAAATAATGCTGCTTTAGCCATATTAGGCCTACTGAAGATTTAAGAACCGAGTCTTTGATTTCCCTCGCAAAAAGGCTGGAATGCCCATACGACTGAAAAACCGACTTAGGAACGATAGTGGATCCTATTCCAGAGGATACTAATTCCATCAATACCTTCATATCTGAGCATTCACATACAACATTAAGTGGCAGCTGTTCCCTGCTGAAGGCTTCATGGATAATATTAAAGCTTCCAAGCCCCTCTGTACTTGGAAGAATTAGTGGAAAGGTACTGATTTCTTCAATGGTTATACTTTCTTCCCCCTGATTCCTGCAAACAAATACAAAAGGCTCATTATATAAATGCAGATAGTTAACATCCCTGTTTGGCAGCGGCAGCCTGATTAAGGCGAGTTCAATTAAACGATTTTTAACCAGTTCGCTTAAATAGGCAGAATCATTTTGCACGACTCGAAGATAAACGAGTGGATAGGCTGCGTGAAAGTGTTCAATCCAATCAGGAAATTCAGGTACAGAAAGCGTGTTAATGCCAATCGATAAGTTCCCCTTCCTTCCCTCATCCGTCTCCTGCAATTCGTTTTTTACTTCCTCTAACGAATGAACAATATTAAGCGCATGCCGGTACAGCACCTTACCCTTATCCGTCAGCTCCAGCCTTTTTCCATTCCGTTCTACTAGCATGACTCCTAATTCCTCTTCCATTTGCTTCAATTGAAGGCTTAGCGGGGGCTGGGACATATGAAGTCGGTTGGCAGCCGCGGTAATATTTTTCTCCTCAGCTATGGCGATGAAATAACGCATTTGTCTAATATCCATGGAAACCTCACTATATGTAAAAAGTATGATTTGTATATTAATTATATATTTTAAATATGGTTAAAGTCTATGGTACGATATTTTCATTCGTTCCAAAACTGAAAAATATATCTGCATAGGCTGTTTGCTCGCCATAATTTTTGATTTTTAGATATGCATTAGGGACTTAATACTGCCTTGGTTCAATTTTGCTTTGCAAGGATGTTAAGTACGAAATCATTCGAAGAATTTTTTCAATGTATAAAAGCTCAGAAGTTTATGAGATTAGCCTTTAGAGAGAGGAATTTAAAATGGAGAAGTTTTTTCAACTTAGTGCTCATAATACAACAATTGGAAAAGAAATGTCGGCTGGACTTATCTCCTATATAACAGTCGTCTATATCATTATTGTGAATGCAACAATCCTGTCAGCAGCTGGAATCCCACTTGAAGCTGGAATCATCGCTACAATCCTGACAGTATTTGCAGGCTGTTTTCTCATGGGATTTTGGGGTAACACACCTATTCTTGTAATACCAGGAATGGGCTTGAATGCCATGTTTACCTATACCATCGTCCAGTCAGGCGGTTTTGCTTGGCAAGAAGCTTTGGCGATGGTATTTGTATCAGGAATTCTATTCATGATCTTAGCCTTCACACCACTAGCAAAAGCAATCATTGAATCAATTCCTGATTCATTAAAGGAGGCAATAACGGTCGGAATCGGGATCCTTTTGATCCTGATTGGTTTTGATAATAGCGGAATCATTACTAGCTCTGATCATACTTTGCTTGCGATAGGCGATTTGAGTACTTCTACAGCACTAATAACTTTAATTGGTTTAATCGTAACAGTCGTTCTTTTTATTCGAAACGTACCTGGGAATTTGCTGTTGAGCATTGTTTTTACTTCAGTTCTATCCATTGTTTTTGGAGATTTTGAGAGTAAAGGAATGACTTGGAGCATGCCTTCGTTCACAGAATACACCTCTGTATTCGGACAGCTTTCGTTCGCACAAGCTGGCAATTTCGTTTTTTGGCTGACTGCCTTCTCGCTGGCGATGGTTGTTATTTTTGAGAATATAGGATTGATTCATGGACATACAAAAATGCTTAATCAGCCTGAAAAGTATAAGAAATCATTGCAGGCAAATGCGATTTCAGTCGCTACAGCTGGAATTTTTGGAACTAGCCCAACAGTAGCCTCTGTGGAAAGTGCAGCTGGTATAGCTGCCGGAGGCCGTACTGGATTAACAAGTATTGTTACAGGAAGCCTTTTCCTTGCTTCGATCGTCTTGATTCCTGTAATTAAACTAGTACCGGAAAGTGCTGTTTCACCAGTATTGATCCTGATTGGTGTCTTAATGCTTCAAAACATCACTCATATTAAACTAGATGATTTACTTGAAAGCTTCCCTGCCCTGCTAATTATTGTACTGATTCCATTAACGTACAGTATTGCCGATGGCATGGCAATTGGATTCATCTTATATCCGCTGATGAAGCTATTGATGGGTAAAGGACGGGAGATCCAGCCAGCTCTATACATGATTGCCTTATTATTTCTTGGCAACTTTATTCTTCAATATGCGCTTTAATAATAAAATTAGAACAGCCCTGGAATTCCAGGGCTGTTTTAATTTGCTTTTTTTAATGCAAAAGTTGAAGCTCCCCTATTTACATTTGGGATAAATTTTGCAGCCTCATGCAGCAAATGGATTTGGGCAGCCTGAGCTTGGCTGAGCGTTCCCATTCCATGCATTTTTAAAGCTCGTTCCAAAACGAGCATTGGTTCAAGGCCGTTAACGTAAAAAAGGCTCTCACCATGGCCAGGATAAAATGATTCCATCGGTTTAGTGTTAGAGATGACGTGATATTGCGCTTCTCCAAATAGAGAATAGCCCGCGATCACTGCTTCAAAGCCACGTCCGCTTTCCTGGGATGAAAATCTTTCTTGGATGAATGATGACTGGATGGATTCGGCTATTTCTTTTAGACAAAACCCTTGTTTAACCAGCAAATCAGCAGCATCTTCTGCCATGTTTGTGTATTCCTCATCACCAGAAGATACGATGAAGGCCGTATCTGGAATGATTTCTTTTATACGGTCACTATCCCCCATCATTTGATGATCCCCAATGTCTGTAACTACCGAAATAAAATCTTCTCTAGCGACTATCGATATTAGACTCATATAGTTCACTCCTCGATTCCATCTTCTTATCTTAAACATAACCTTTATTCAGATATATTCAATAGGAGAAGCTGTCGATTATTGGGAAGTTTAAGCGGATTTTGTAGTTCAATTAAGAAAACAAGAGATTTCATCATCACTTTTGCTACTATACAAGAATGAATAGTGTTCTGGAACGTTAAAAGAGCTTTATTTCCTTAGTAAATGGGATTAAAAAGGAAAGATTCGAGGTGAGTTAATTATATTACTTGTTTCTTTAGTTTTATCACCAGTTAGCCGTGATATATCACCAGTAGGAATCATTTTATTACTAGTTGAAAGGATTATATTACTTGTTGAATAAATCACGTGTCGATTTGAACATCATCTTATCC
>NZ_JBAVFI010000594.1:0-9392 GCF_049588175.1 Mesobacillus sp. | reverse complement strand
GGACCATATCGCCTTAAAGGTATATGAACGCTTCGAAAAAATTGTCGAACACTATAAAGCAAATGGCCAGATCATCGATATTCCGGCCTACAGCGTATTTCGCTTGTCCCTCTCAACCATCTTTGGGTATTTAATTGCCCGTTATATGATTCTGCCTGAAGCAGACTGGGATGATGAAGCAGAAACAGAGAGAACAGTTCAATTCATCCTGCATGGATTGGGCGGACTGAACAGCAAGTAAAAACCGGGCACTCATGCCCGGTTTTTTTACTTGTTTGCCTGGTATACGGATTAAAAAAAACTTGATAATTTCCAGTTCGCTATTAAAATGCCGTTTTCGCTATAATTAAGAGAGTTTCGCTATAAAATCTTGGTTTTCGCTATAAAAAATAAATTTTCGCTATTAAATAGTGATTTTCGCTATACTATTTTTTTCTTACTATACTAATTCATTTTTCGCAAGTGCAGTGGCTGTTCAGGAACGCTAAAAAAGCCAGCGTACCAATGTATGACAGTGAAAATTCTACTTTTCGACTAAAAATCCACTTTAGAATCTGTTAAAAGATCAAAGAGAGGAACAACCAGAATAGCTGTTCCTCATTTTATTATATCTTCTATCCGTACCCTGTACAGCTTATCGTCACCTGCCGCAGGAGTCCCCCGCCCATCGGTATTATTGCTGATGAAATATACATAGCCGCCATCAATCAGTACATCTCTGATCCGGCCTACGCCATTGACGACTTCCCTGGTTGTTTTCGCCGCTGGATCAAATTCGCGCAAAGCATTTCCTCTCAATGTTGCAACATACAACTTTCCGTCATGCACCGCCATTCCAGATGGTGCCCATGTATTATCCCCTGACTGAAAAAGCGGAGTTTTCATGCCTTGCTTCTTTTCATCGCCGGTAATTTCTGGCCAGCCGTAATTCTTGCCACCTTCGATAATATTGATTTCATCATGTGCAGACGGACCATGCTCGCTTGCGTACATCGTTCCATCCTTTTCCCAGGCCATTCCCTGTGGATTGCGATGCCCGTAGCTGTACACATAGGAACCAGTGAAAGGATTATCTTCCGGGACGGAGCCATCAAGGTTCAAGCGCAAAATTTTCCCGCCTAAAGAGTCAAGGTCCTGGGCGATTTCAGGCGTTGCTGCTGCATCACCAGCGGTTGCATAAAGCTTCCCATCCGGGCCAATCTTAAGACGTCCGCCATGGTGGAAGCGGCCACTCGGAATTTTATCTAGTAAAAGTTTGCCTTCTATCCATTCATTATTTTTCAAGGTTAATTCGACAATCCGATTGAATTGCCCGGTGCCGTTCTCGTATGTGTAATAGGCAAATGCCTTAGTAGATTGCTCAAAATCTGGTGCCAGCACAAAACCAAGCAGTCCTGCTTCGGCTGCCTGGGCTAACCCTTTTTTCAAGGAAACCTTCTGTCTCGTCATTCTTCCATCTTCTACTTTTACAATCGTACCCGGCCGTTCGCTGAGGTAAAACGTTTCACCGAGCTTGTTGATGGACCATGGGACTTGCAGGTTTTCAGCAACAGCTTCCAAATTATCAACCGGCACGACGGCTTCCTGATCCTGATCCTGAGCCTTTCCCTTTTCTTCTTTCGGCTTTGTCCCATCATCTGCACCTGAACACCCGGCAAGAACCATCAGCATCGCAGCCAACACATACAAAAATTTTCTCATGACACCCGACCCTTCCTTAAATTTTGCTTACTTTTTATTCCGAAACAAACTTGCTAAAAAGCCAACTTCGTTCTGAAAAATCAGTCCTCCAGCACAGCCATAATCGCCTTGCCAACGCCACTTTCTTCATTAGTATGCGTGACCTCGCCGCACAACGTCTTGATTTCATCGACAGCATTGCCCATTGCTACAGGCTTGCCGACTCTTTTAAGCATCGATACATCATTAAAATTATCTCCGAGAGCCATCGTTTCTTCTAAAGTGATTCCCCTGGATGTGACGAATTTTTCAAGCGCGACTCCCTTTTGGGCATCAAGACTCGTGATTTCAATGTTCTCGCTGCCTGATGAGCTGATTGCCAGCCCTTCAATTTCTTTTAGTGCCACGTTTGCAGCTTCAAGCTTTTCAGGGTCAAGGGAAAAAGCGAGGAGCTTGTATATTTCATATTGATTTTGTTCAAATAGCCTGTCATAGTGATCAATCTTACGAACCAGCCCTTTATGCACCCTTTCCTCTGCTGCATCCACAATTTGATCAATCGGAACTTCAGGATTTGCTGTTGAAAAAATATCGACGATAATGGAGATCGCCTTATCCTCGTCTTCTGTAAATGTTCCTTCATTTGTATAAACCTCGAAATAAACCCCGTTCTCAACCAGGCGCAACGCTGCCTGACGAGCCTGCTCTTTCTTAAGCGGATTAGAAGAAACGATTTCACCAGTCTTCGAGCGCACTTCTGCCCCGTTCACACAGATCATCGGCAAACGAATGCCTGCTTCTTCCAGCACAAATTTTGCTTCCTGGTAAGAGCGGCCTGTCGCTACAACAACCTCCACGCCATTATCCAGCGCCTTACGTATCGCTTCCCGATTTTCCTGTGTTATCTGCTGGGTTGCCGTTAATAATGTTCCATCCATATCTGTTGCAATACATCTAATCATGATTTCACCTTCTGCAATTATTTTCAGTCTTATCATCATGATAGACCTTCAAACATTTCACTTCAAACATTACGTGTATATACTTGTTTCTCTTTCATTATTGCCATCTTGATTTCCTGCTTAATCATGGATTCATGCGATTTAAACACATACCCTATAAATTTAAATTTCTCTGATACTTTCATATTGTCATTAATAGATTCATATGCTATTATGTATCCACAGCTGCAATCGTTTGCATAACTGGATAGCCTATAAGGAGTCATTTTACAGAAATCCATTTGTATCAATGTATTTCTTGTTTTTATCCCTATTATGTAAGCGTTTTAAAGGTGTTCTGTATAGAAATGATCTTCTAAGTATTTTTGCAAAAATATGCAAACGCTTTCGGAACGCATGTGATTGCATGCAAAAAAACAAAAATTTTTGGGGGTATCTCAACAATGAAAGCAAAAAAGCTATTTCCAGCAGTTCTTTCTCTTGGGCTTTTAGTTGGCGGAGGTCTTGCAGGATGTTCATCAAGTGATGACAAGGCAACAGGTGACAAAGGTAAAGACGGAGAAGAAGTTACCGTTGACATTTTCCAATTCAAAGTGGAATTCAAGGATCAGTTCGAAACTCTTGCAAAAGCTTATGAAGACGCTCATAAAAACGTCGACATCAACATCACAACAGTTGGCGGCGGAGAAGATTACGGTGCTGCACTAAAATCTAAATTCGCTTCAGGCAATGAACCTTCTATTTACAACGTCGGCGGACCGCAGGACGTTGCAGACTGGCAAGATAAGCTTGCTGACCTTTCTGACACAAAAGCTGCAAAAGCTGCTCTTAACGGCACGCTTGAAGGCGTAACAAAAGACAATAAAGTACTTGGACTTCCATACAACCAGGAAGGCTATGGCTTCATTTATAACAAAGGCATTTTTGAAAAAGCAGGAATCGATCCAAAGAGCATCAATAGCTACAAAGCTTTAGAAGAAGCTGTAAAGACTCTTGACAGCAAAAAGAAAGACCTTGGTCTTACATCAGTATTTGCACTTCCTGCAAAAGAAACTTGGGTAACAGGACTTCACTTATCAAACGTGTTCCTTGCACCTGAATTCGACCAGAACGTAATCAACGCTTTCGAAGCTAAAGAAGTTACTTTCGAGCATGGCGATGCATTCAAGAAAATTCTTGACCTGCAAAACAAATACTCTGACCAGCCAACTGTAAGCCTTGACTACGCTAAGCAAGTTGAAGAGTTGTTCTCTACTGGCAAAGCTGCAATCATTCAGCAAGGTAACTGGGTATCTGGTTCAATCGCTGGTATCGACGAAGAGCTTGCTAACAGCGGCGTAGGAATCCTTCCTATCCCGGTTGAAGGCTACAAAGAAGATTCAATCCCAGTTGGCGTACCTATGTACTGGGCTGTAAACAGCAACAAGGATGAAAAAGAAGTAGCAGCAGCGAAGGAATTTTTAGACTGGTTGTACACTTCTGAAGAAGGTAAAACAGCTGTAATCGAAGATTTCAAATTCATTCCTGCATATGACGGATTTGACGCTGGCAAGATCTCTGATCCTCTAGCAAAAGAAATCTACCAGTACTCTCAAGACGGCAAGACTTTAGCTTGGACATTCATGGGTTACCCAACTGGATGGGGACAAGAAAAGCTTGGCGTGAACATTCAAAAATATGTGAGCGGCGAAATGAGCTGGGATGATCTTGTAAAAGAATCTTCTAAAGCTTGGTCAGACGCTCGTAAGTAATACCTTTTCACAAAAAGAGGAAACAGAACAGCTTTGGCTGTTTTGTTTCCTACCTTTTTTTCTAGAAGTTAAAAACAAAAAAAAAGTTTGTACAAACGTTTGCACAATAATCGATTTTTCACTAAATTCGTGTAATCCCTTCCCAGGCATTACATAGACAGGAGGATTTACAGATGCGTAACCGGAATCTCTGGTACTGGCTTTTCCTCGCTCCAGCATTGTTCGCGCTTGCTGTAGTTGTGATTCTGCCGCTTGCTTACGGAGTGTATTACTCATTTACTGATTGGAACGGGATTAAGACACCATCATTTGTAGGCCTTGAACATTATAAAGCCTTATTCCAGGATAAAGAATTTATTGATTCTTTAAAATTCACAACCTTATTCACAGTTGTTTCTGTGTTCTTAATCAACTTTTTTGGCCTCTCTTTGGCGTTGCTCGTCACGCAAAAATTCAAAACAAATAATCTCCTTAGAACGATTTTCTTCATGCCGAACCTTATCGGCGGACTTATTTTAGGTTTCATCTGGCAGTTCATTTTCACAAAGGTTTTCGCCAGCGTAGGCGAGATTTTTGGAATTGAAGGCTTGCAAGGCTGGCTGTCCACTACAACCACAGGATTCTGGGCAATGGCAATCCTGATGAGCTGGCAAATGGCTGGTTATATCATGGTCATTTACATCTCATTCCTTGAAGGTGTACCGCAGGAATTGCTTGAAGCAGCAGAAATCGATGGCGCAAACAGCTTCCAGCGTTTCTACCATGTCACTTTCCCGCTTGTCATGCCTGCATTCACTGTCAGCTTGTTCCTGACATTATCTAACTCATTCAAGCTTTACGACCAAAACCTATCGCTTACTGGCGGCGGACCGTACAATTCGACGCAAATGGTGGCGATGGAAATTTTCAAGACAGCGTTCGTTGAAAACGCGATGGCTTTCGCTCAGGCAAAAGCAGTCATTTTCTTCTTGATTGTTGCAGTCATTTCATTGACACAGGTTTACATCAATAAGAAACGGGAGGTCGAGATGTAATGAAGAAGAAAAAGCAGAGCAGAATTATTTTAGAAATTCTCGGCATCTTTTTGGCACTGATCTGGCTTTCCCCGTTTTATCTGATGATCGTCAACTCTTTTAAAACAAAACGAGAAATGTTTGAAGATACAATAAAGCTTCCGGATGTTTTCACATTCGAGAACTATACGGTTGCTTTTGAACGTCTCGATTTCATCAAAACATTCTTTAACTCCGTATTGATTACGGTTCTTGCGGTAGCTGTCATCATTGTCTTCTCTTCGATGGCTGCATATGCCCTATCCAGAAGAGGCGGAAAAACGAGCGGAATCATCTTCATGCTTTTTGTGGCTGCGATGCTCATCCCTTTCCAATCGGTCATGATTCCATTGGTTTCGATTTTCGGAAAGGCAGAAATGCTGAACAGAGCCGGTCTGATCTTTATGTATCTTGGCTTTGGCGCAAGCTTATCCATCTTCCTTTATCATGGAACTTTAAGCGGGATTTCAAAGTCACTTGATGAAGCAGCAACAATTGACGGAGCGAATAAGTTCCAGATTTTCTGGTACATCATCTTCCCGATGTTAAAACCAGTGTCTGTAACCGTCGCGATTCTGAATATCATCTGGATTTGGAACGATTACCTGCTTCCTTCTCTGGTCATCAACCAGCAAGGAATGGAAACCATTCCGCTAAAAATGTTCTTCTTCTTTGGAGAATACACAAAGCAATGGCATTTGGCTTTGGCAGGTTTAACAATCGCGATCATTCCAGTTATCATTATTTACTTCTTCCTTCAAAAGCAAATCATCAAGGGAGTATCAGAGGGTTCTGTAAAATAATAATCTTGCACGAACAATCGATCGTATAGGGAGAGACGACCAATGGCAGTCACAATTAAAGATGTAGCAAAGGCAGCCGCTGTTTCACCTTCGACCGTTTCCAGGGTGGTAGCCGACCATCCTCATATCAGTGAAGAAACCAAGAAGCGTGTACGAAAAGAGATGAAGAAGCTCGGATACCATCCTAATCTCCAAGCTCGAAGCCTGGTTGTCAAGAGTACCGAAGCAATCGGCATCGTCATGCCCAATTCGGCTACACAGGCACTGCAAAACCCGTTTTTTCCTGAAGTACTCAGGGGAATCAGCATGAAAGCACATGAGGATAAATTCGGAGTGTATTTAACGACAGGCATTACGAATGATGAAATTTTCGAACAGGTTGTTTCTATGGTCCAGGGCCGCAGAGTCGACGGCATCATCCTCCTTTATTCGAAAACGGATGACAAGATCATGAAATATTTACTGGATGAGAATTTCCCTTTCACCGTCATTGGCCGGCCGTACAAGAACGCCGAACGGATTACCCATGTAGATAATGACAATATATATATAACGAAACAAGTAACAGACTATTTAATCAATCTTGGTCATAGCAAGATTGCTTTTATCGGAGTCAATTTAGACTACGTCTTTACAATTGACCGGCTTGAGGGATATAAACAAGCACTCCAGGAAGCTAGTATCCCATATGACGAAACGTATATTATTCATGAGAAATGCTTAAAATCAGAAGGAAAAGAAGGCATTACAAAATTCCTTTCGTCTTATGAGCCCCCTACCGCCCTGGTCGTGGCAGATGATTTCACTGCCATAGAGCTCATGAGCCATTCAGAGGACTTGAATATCAAAGTGCCAGAGGAGATTTCAATTGTTAGCTTTAATGATGTTCCTCTTTCGGAGCATATGAAGCCGCAGCTGACGTCCGTGAACATCGATATCTTTCAGTTAGGCTTTGAAGCAGCTAACTGTTTAATAGAGATCATTAAAAATCCAAAGGCTCTTCCTAAGCGGATCACAATTCCCGCTAAAATGGTCGAGCGAAAATCGTGCAGTGCTATCGATGCTAAACATTAACCGATACAGTGCAGCGAAGACAGGGTATTTTCCTGTAAAACAGGAAATGCCAATTCACCTTGGCAGTGCAAAACTTTTAAAGTAAAATTACTGGATACATCAGGTTTTTTACAAAGAAATGAGGGTTCAAATGAAACACACATGGTGGAAAGAAGCGGTCGCCTATCAGGTATATCCTAGAAGCTTCATGGATTCAAATGGAGATGGCATCGGTGATTTACAAGGAATGATTTCAAAACTTGATTACATGAAGGATTTGGGTATCGATGTCATCTGGATTTGCCCGATGTACAAATCCCCTAATGATGATAATGGCTATGATATCAGCAATTACCAGGATATTATGGACGAATTTGGCACGATGGAAGACTTTGACCAGCTGTTAAAAGAAACACATAAGCGGGGCATGAAGCTGATCATCGACCTCGTTATTAACCATACAAGTGATGAACACGCCTGGTTCCTCGAATCTCGCGAGTCAAAAGACAGCCCAAAACGCGATTGGTATATCTGGCGCGATGGCAAGGATGGCGCAGAACCAAACAACTGGGAGAGCATCTTTGGCGGTTCGGCATGGGAATATGATGAAACAACGGACCAATACTTCCTGCATATTTTCTCACGCAAGCAGCCTGACCTGAACTGGGAAAACAAAGAAGTCCGCACAGCGTTATATGACATGATCAACTGGTGGCTTGATAAAGGAATCGACGGCTTTCGTGTAGATGCAATCAGCCATGTTAAAAAAGAAGACGGACTAAAGGACATGCCGAACCCTGAAGGTCTGCAGTATGTCTCTTCATTCGATAAGCATATGAATGTGGATGGAATCCAGCAATACCTAGAGGAACTGAAGCAGGAAACTTTCTCGAAATACGACATCATGACTGTCGGTGAGGCAAATGGGGTCAGTATCGAAGAAGCAGACCTATGGGTTGGAGAAGAAAACGGCAAGTTCAATATGGTATTCCAGTTTGAACACCTTGATCTATGGGATTCAGAAAAGAAAGCTCTAGACCTTGCAAAATTGAAAAAGGTGTTCACCCGCTGGCAAAAAGGCCTCGAAGGTAAAGGCTGGAACGCATTATTCATCGAGAACCATGATAAAGCACGTATCGTCTCCACATGGGGAAATGACAAGGAATACTGGCGTGAAAGTGCAACCGCGCTTGCATCTATGTACTTCTTGATGCAGGGTACACCATTCATCTATCAAGGCCAGGAAATCGGCATGACAAATGTCCAATTCCCTTCCATTGATGATTATGATGATGTAGCCATCAAGAATCTTTATAAGATCCGCCGTGAAAATGGCGTATCCCATGAAGAAATCATGGAATTCATCTGGGCAACGAGCCGCGATAACTCGCGTACGCCGATGCAATGGTCAGCTTCTGAGAACGCAGGCTTCACTACCGGCAAGCCATGGCTTGGAATGAATCCAAATTATCAAAGTGTTAACGTCGAGCAGCAGCTTGCTGACCCTGACTCCATTCTTCATTTTTATAAAAAAATGATCGAGATGAAGAAACAAAATGAGGTTTTCACCTATGGAATTTATGATTTAGTTCTTGAAGAACAAGAGCAAATCTATGCTTACACTCGTACACTAGACGAGCAGCAAGCAATCGTGATTTCAAACCTTTCCGGTGAACCGGCAGCGTTTGAATATGATGGCTTCCCACTTGATTCAAGCAAGCTATTGCTAAGCAATCATGAGGTAGAACAGCACGGACCAGTTACATCCTTCACGTTAAAACCTTTTGAAACGAGAGTTTATGTGAAATAATTATTTTTTGAGGGTGTCCCTAAAGTATCTTGGGACACCCTTTTAGATACTGTAAACAAACTCGGAAAACAAGTTTTTCGACAATAAAAGCTCTTATGACCATTCAGGTCAATAATCTTTTAACGAATGGTCTTTAAAACTCGACAAAATAAGAGGGTGTCCCAAAAGTATCTTGGGACACCCTTTTATTATATATGATCGTTGTCAGTTGATTTCCGCTTCGGTCATTTGAATCCTAAACTGCTCAGGCACTAAGGCTTTTCATTTTAGAAGCATTGAAA
>NZ_JBAVFI010000593.1:0-2171 GCF_049588175.1 Mesobacillus sp. | reverse complement strand
AACTGGCTGAATTCTTTCCCAAAACCAAAGCAGCCTGACGCAGGCATGATTGGGTTTTTCAAATTCAAGCCAGGCAATTGAATGGCTAGTGGATTCATATGACAACCTCCCCTGCGGCGAATACCGGACCATCGCTGCATACTTTTTTATATGAGAAGCCATTTGGATCCTCTTTCGTATGACAAACACATGCGAAGCATGCCCCGATACCGCAGCCCATACGTTCTTCTAGCGATAGATAGGTTTTAGGCGCATATACTCCCGACTCAATTGCCCTCAGCATCGGAGTTGGGCCGCAGGCAAACACGATGTCTGCATAGATTTCTGAAAGAATATCGGTTACATAACCTTTCTTTCCATATGACCCGTCTGCTGTCGCAACATACACTTCCCCGTATTTCGCTAATTGCTTTTCGTAGAAAACATTACTTGCTGACTGGAATCCTATGATACTGATAACCGATACACCCTTATGTGCCAGCTGTTTCGCAAGCTCAAACATTGGAGGTACTCCGACTCCTCCACCAACAAGAACTGCAGTGTTTCCCACCGTCGCTTCATCTACAGGGAATCCATTTCCTAATGGTCCAAGTATATCAACCTCGTCACCAGCTCTTTTATCAGCAAGCATGGATGTACCTCTGCCCTGCTTGCGGTATATGATTGTGAATGTTCCGCTATCCTTATCGATTGCAGCAATGCTGATTGGCCTGCGAAGGAGCGGATCAAACCCATCCGCCACCTTTACATGGACAAATTGCCCTGGGTCTGACATTTCATTGGTAATATCTCCGCATAAAACCAGCTCAAAAATACTTTCAGCGATTTGCCTGTTACTCACAATCTTGCAGTTCTCTTGCTTGATCATAAAAGGACACCTGCTTTACCAGCCCCCATCGGTGCTAAAGCTTCCGCTGAGAATGTCATCGATTCTATGACTTTGAGAATTGCTGCCGCTGTATCGAGTGAGGTTAAGCATGGCACACCATTTTCTACCGACTCACGGCGGATTCGGAAGCCATCCCTCTGAGGCTGTTTTCCTTTAGTCAGTGTATTGATGACAAACTGCGCTTCACCGCTGCGGATGACATCTAATAGGTTATGGCCTTCTGAACCAATCTTGCCAACCGTTTTAACACGCACCCCTGCATTTTCCAAATATTTTGCCGTTCCTTCTGTCGCCATCAATTGATAGCCGATATTCGCAAATCTTTTGGCAAGATACAAGGCTTCCTCCTTATCCTTATCAGATACTGTTAAAAGGACTGTGCCGAATTCCTGAATTTTCATTCCGGCAGCAATCATCCCTTTATAAAGAGCTTTTTCAAGCGTGGTATCTTTGCCCATAACTTCGCCAGTCGATTTCATTTCTGGTCCAAGCGTAATGTCAACGCGGCGCAATTTTTCAAAAGAAAACACCGGTACCTTAACAAACACTCCGTCTTGTTCTGGCACAATGCCTGATTCATAGCCCTGCTCTTTCAAGTTTTGGCCAAGTATCACCTTTGTTGCGATTTTTGCCATTGGCACGTTCGTAATTTTACTAAGGAATGGAACAGTACGGCTAGAACGCGGGTTTACCTCAAGCACATAGACTTCCTCATTCGTAATGACATACTGAATATTCAGCAGTCCGACGATATTCAATCCTCTTGCCAGATCCATTGTGTAGGATACCAGCTTTTGTTTCACACACTCACTTAGACTTTGCGGAGGGTAAACACCTATTGAATCTCCAGAGTGTACTCCCGCTCTCTCTATATGTTCCATGATTCCTGGGATCAGTACTGTTTCGCCATCTGATATTGCATCGACTTCTACTTCTTTACCTGTTAGATAACGGTCTATCAATACAGGATATTCTGGGTTGATTTTTACTGCATTCTTCATGTAATGCATGAGTTCGGATTCCTTATAGACAATTTCCATTGCCCTGCCGCCTAGCACATAAGATGGACGGACAAGAACCGGATAAACGATCTCAGCAGCGATTTCAGCAGCTTCTTCTACAGACATTGCCGTTTTCCCCTTTGGCAGAGGGATGTTAAGATCTGCAAGTGCGTGTTCAAACTTATCACGGTCCTCGGCACGGTCTAGATCCTCAAGGCTCGTTCCGAGGATCTTCACACCTCGTTCTACAAGCTTTGAAGCTAGATTGATAGCCGTTTGCC
>NZ_JBAVFI010000592.1:0-1614 GCF_049588175.1 Mesobacillus sp. | reverse complement strand
CCAGCGGTGATGGCCATTTCCTTAAAAACGCTGCAGGAGATTGCGATCATACATGGATATGACCCAAAGGATAAGAAAGAGCGGGTATTTATTATAAAATGTCTGCAATACTCTTCGGCTGATGTCGTCGGGAAACAGGCGATTTTAAATGAGCTTTCAGATTTTAACAATGAAAATCGATCCCGTGAAGTGATCTCTCAGCTCCAAGGCTGGCGAGAGGTTACGTTAGCCTACACGGAATCCTTCGGCTGGAAAAAGTTGCTCCAGATGGTGCCCGTAGCCGGGATTGTGTTTGGGGCATTTGCCAACCGATCGATGGTGAGTGATTTAGCAGAAACTGGGACGATGCTTTATCAGAAGAGAAGGATTTTGGAGCGGCTGGATGGGAATTCTGGGGAGAGATAATGTGTAACGAAAATGACCCGGCTTGAGTGGTTCGCCTGGTTATTTTTCTAATTTTATTATGCACAATATTTCTCACTTCAATCTGTTCGAGTGGTGATGAGAAGCGCTGCGAGAACATGTATGTTACATCGAATTTTCTCGCTCGAGTGGTCATAAGGAGGCTTATAATGACCGTTCAACTCTTTTAGACTCTCGTGAATGGTCATAAGGATACTTATTATGACCGTTCAACTCGTTTATTCTCTCGCGAATGGTCATAAGGAGCCTTGTTATGACTGTTCAACTCATTTATTCTCTCGCGAAAGGTCATAAGGAGCCTTATAATGACTGTTCAACTCGTTTATCATCTCGCGAGTGGTCATAAGGAGCATTATTATGACTGTTCAACTCGTTTAAACTCTCGCGAATGGTCATAAGGATACTTATTATGACCGCTCAACTCGTTAATTTTCCCGCGAATGGTCATAAGGAGCCTTATTATGACTGTTCAACTCGTTAATTTTCCCGCGAATGGTCATAAGGATGCTTATTATGACCGTTCAACTCGTTAATTTTCTCGCGAATGGTCATAAGGAGCCTTATTATGACTGTTCAACTCTTTTAGACTCTCGCGAATGGTCATGAGCAGCCTTACGACAACAAGTCTTCTTAGTTTTTCTCGCTCGAGAGGTGATGAGAAGCCCTCCGAGAACAACTCATCATGATTTTTTTCCATCGAGTGGTGATAGGAAGCGCTCGGAGAAAAATCCTCACTCCTTTTTCACCCGCCAATGGTCATCCAATCCCATTTGTATTTTGCAGAACAATTCTCCAGCCATCCGGGTCCGCAATTGTCACACCGGCTTTTTTCCAATAAGGGTTTTCTGGTTCGACTTCTGGATATCCCATATTATATAGCCGTTTTACGATGGCATCGCGTGCGTCTTTGTCTGGAATATAGAAAACGAGTAAGTTATCTTCCGTTGGCGCAGGGCAAGGACTGCCGTTTTCATGTTGAGTGAATTCCAAGTGATATCCTGTTTCAGGAAGCCCCAGCATCACTCCGTCATAGCCATCATGCTTTTCAAACCTGCCAACTACTTTCAGCCCAACACCATAACTGTAAAATTCAACTACCTTATCCAGCTGATCCGTCGGACGAGCAATTCTGAATTGAACAACAGGCAGCTTCTCAGACCATTTCTCTTTCATAACAGCACCTCCATCTCC
>NZ_JBAVFI010000591.1:0-1947 GCF_049588175.1 Mesobacillus sp. | reverse complement strand
CTGTTGGTTTGACTAAATAAACTTGATCATTCATTTTTACATATCTCCTAGTAGACAAATTTTTTTTTATATTACGGACTGTATTGATTGCCTGGGACAAAGCTGACTGCTGAAAAGGTCTAGTATTTATCAATGAATTTCACCCGTGATGTACGCTTCTATACCTCTCGCTTCGGCTTCTCTCAACCCGTCGACTTTATCTACACAGCCGGCAACAAGTACTATTTTGCGGTTGCTTGCATGCTTCCTGTCTCAAAGTCCACATATAGAATATCAAACTTATCCACTGATTTCTTAGTCTTCAATAGGAAACTATACTCTGGAAATCAATTAACATTTACATATTAATAATATTGATATAATATAAATCAATATTTACCGCTTAATCTTTTTATAAGAACGGGGGAACCAATCGGCGGTTTCCGCCTGGGGTGAATTCATCGCGAAAGGGATTTGTGTTTCCAATTCCTAACCCGGCAGCTAACCTCGTAAGCGACTAAGGGAACAGAGGAAAATACTCTGTAAATAGGCACCCACAGTGTCTTTTTTTGCGGAGGAAAAAATCTTGTTTCCCTTGCCAATTGCTAATTCAGCATAGAATTTTACAGAAGGTGAGGAAATTCAGATGAAAAAAATAAGTTTAGCTGGTCAAATCTTTATTGGTCTGGTTCTCGGTATTATTGTAGGCGCAGTATTCTTTGGAAATCCTGCGGTTGCTTCTTACCTGCAGCCAATTGGAGATATTTTTCTCCGATTAATTAAGATGATCGTGGTACCAATCGTTGTCGCAAGTATCATTGTTGCTGTTGCAGGTGTTGGCGACATTAAGCAATTAGGTAAAATTGGCGGTAAAACGCTCCTTTATTTCGAAATCATCACTACCATTGCGATTATCGTAGGGCTAATCTCTGCAAATGTATTCCACCCAGGTGCTGGAGTAAATATGAGTGAACTCGATAAAACCGATATTGCTAGTTATGTAAATACTGCTGAAACACAAGAAACAAAATCGATGATTACTACATTGGTTGAAATCGTACCTACAAATCCAATAGCAGCAGTTGCTGAAGGCGATATGCTGGCGATCATTTTCTTTTCTCTCGTTTTTGGACTAGGAATCTCCGCAATTGGTGAAAAAGGAAAACCTGTTATCGCATTTTTCCAAGGAACGGCTGACGCAATGTTCTATGCAACAAACCAAATCATGAAGTTCGCTCCATTCGGAGTATTCGCCCTGATTGGGGTTACTGTATCTAAATTCGGCCTTGAATCCTTGATTCCGCTTGGCAAACTAGTCCTGACTGTATATGGAACAATGATTTTCTTTGTAATCGGTGTTTTGGGCCTCGTAGCTAAGCTTGCTGGATACAATATCTTTAAATTAATTTTAACACTAAAAGATGAATTAATTTTGGCATTCTCGACGGCAAGCTCTGAAACGGTTTTGCCAAGAATCATGGATAAAATGGAGAAAGAAGGAGCACCAAAACATATTACTTCTTTCGTTATTCCAACAGGCTATTCCTTTAATCTGGATGGCTCAACACTTTACCAGGCATTGGCTGCGATCTTCATTGCCCAAATGTACGGTATCGATATGAGCATCTCTGAACAAGTATCCTTAATGCTAGTATTAATGGTGACCTCAAAAGGGATCGCCGGAGTTCCTGGTGTTTCCTTCGTCGTACTTTTGGCAACACTAGGTACAGTCGGACTACCTGTTGAAGGCTTGGCATTCATTGCTGGTATTGACAGAATCCTTGATATGGGAAGAACTGCCGTGAATGTTGTTGGTAATTCCCTCGCTGCAATAGTCATTGCTAAATGGGAAGGTGTCTTCAAACCAGCAAAATCTTCATCTGCAATAAATAAAGCTTCATAATAGAAACAGATAGCCAGCTTGGTGGAAACCAAATGCTGGCTATCTTTAATTAGAGCATCTTATCC
>NZ_JBAVFI010000590.1:0-2993 GCF_049588175.1 Mesobacillus sp. | reverse complement strand
TTATCGATATAGGACTTCAATTTTGGAGGGAAGCTCAAATTCCACATCGGAGTTACGAAAACATATTTATCGGCTGCTACGAATTGATCTGTCAGTTGATTGATTGAGCTCACTTTTTGCTTTTCATCTGGGCTTAATTCATCAAATGCTGTTCCTTTCTGCAATTTGCCCCAACCACTAAATACATCTGTATCTATGTAAGGTACATTGATTTTGTATAGATCGAGTCTCACTACTTCATCATTCGGATTGTTTTCGCGGTAGGCGTTAATAAATTCCTCTCCAACAGATAAGCTGAATGCTTCCTCAACCGGTTTAGGATTTGCTGTAATGTATAAAACTGTACCCATTTATTTCATCCTTTCTGTTTCTGATTAACATTGATATATTCCCCCGAATATACCGAAGTATGTCTTTTTGACAGAAAAAATTGCAATACGTATGAATTACTTCTTATTCCGTGACTTCTATTTTTAAAAAAATTATAATAAATAGTAAGAAATTTTTGAATTCGACATAATTAGTGGATTTTCACGGCATCTTTAGACAAACGCAGATGGATTGTTTTTTTATAATTAAGACAAAAGCTTGTCTGAAGAGGAGGGGATCACATGAGATCCTACCAGCTATATTTAATAGAAGATGAATTTGCCTCCCATTATTTCGGAAGAGAACGGATGTTTTACCAATTATTTTTGGAATACAATCGTGCAAACGGTCATTTAAAATCAATTATTTCTAAGCAGGTAGATTTTGTAACAAAACCAATCCCGGTTCTACGCATCCATCAACTCCTTCATCAACAGCTTTCAAAGGTAAAAGGATTTAAAGTAGAGGATGGAAAATATATATTTGAGAATAAAAATTCCTCCACCTCTGCAACTTTGAAGGTACATGACCGGTGGCTCGAGCTTGAATCGCATGGCCCAGTCGATGCCGAAACAGTCTTTTTTGAGATTTTACGCAAATGCGAGACATCATTTCTGGCTATTGACCTAGCAGCGAACAAGTACGGTTGGCTTAAGCCTATCAAGGAAAGAAAATATGTATAATAAATAGAGAAAAAAACCTGCAGATATTGTATAATAGCTGTTGGTTTAGTACACTGTATGTTAGACAACATGAAGGAGGAAGTTTTTATGCTTTGGCAGTTTATTCTAGTGGGCATACTGGCATTGGTTGTCGGTGTAGCGCTAGGATTTTTCATTGCTCGTAAATACATGGAGAGCTACCTGAAGAAAAATCCACCAATCAATGAACAAATGCTTAAAATGATGATGATGCAGATGGGAATGAAACCATCCCAGAAGAAAATCAATCAAATGATGTCAGCAATGAACAAGCAGACAGGTAAATAATAGAGGACAAGCACTCATTCTTTGGATGGGTGCTTTTCTTATGGGCTAGTAGAGTAAAGAGAGTGGATTGGAAAATAGTCTGATAACGGAAGAATAATACGCAGATGAAATTTCGGTGTAAACTGGTACATATTCAATAAATACGGTTTGTGGTATTATTTTCTTATCAGTTTTACAGCAAAGAAATAACTCTTTATTGTAAAAAACAGAAATGGGGAGATTGGACGTGGCGAATAAGAGTGGGGATGCTGCTGCATTAGAAGGTCAGCCAGCATGGCTGCAAAGTTATGTAGAGTCGCCTGAAAAGCAGCGGGCATTATATAAGCGGACTTTGATCATTGTTGTCCTGTCCCAGATATTTGGCGGTGCAGGTTTAGCTGCGGGAATCACCGTTGGGGCATTGCTTGCTAAAGACATGCTAGGAACGGATAGTGTTGCAGGACTGCCGACCGCGCTATTCACATTAGGTTCAGCTGGAGCGGCCCTTATTGTTGGGCGATTATCCCAGCGTTTTGGAAGGCGAGCAGGCCTGGCAACTGGATTTTTGGCTGGAGGAATAGGTGCAATTGGGGTCATCCTTTCAGCTGTAACAAGCAATATATACATGCTTTTTGCTTCCTTGCTGATTTATGGTGCAGGCAGTGCGACAAATTTGCAGGCGAGATATGCAGGAACAGATTTAGCTAATGCAAAACAGCGAGCAACGGCAGTCAGTATCGCTATGGTATCAACAACCTTTGGAGCAGTTGCAGGACCGAACCTTGTTGAAACCATGGGCGAATTTGCACGATCGATTGGGGTGCCGGCTTTATCGGGACCATTCATTTTGGCTGCTGCTGCCTACATTATTGCAGGTCTAGTGTTATTATTTTTCCTTCGTCCTGATCCTTTTGTAGTTGCCAGGGCAATTGCTGTGGCAGAAAGAAAAGCGATTGAAAGCAACCCGGGAATACAAGCAGAAACAATAACTACAGACAGGCGACGAATTGCTGTAGCTGCTCTTGTCATGGTACTAACCCAATTGGTTATGGTTGCAATCATGACCATGACTCCTGTGCATATGGGACACCATGGTCATGGATTGAGTGCAGTTGGCATGATCATTGGATTCCATATAGGAGCGATGTATCTTCCGTCTTTATTGACTGGTGTTCTCGTTGATAAAATTGGCAGAAACACTATGGCCGTGGCTTCAGGAGTAACTTTGTTAGCCTCAGGAGTATTTGCAGCTTTTGCACCAGGTGAGTCAATGCTTCTGCTAACGATTGCTCTTATTCTGCTTGGGCTTGGCTGGAACTTTGGGCTAATCAGCGGGACTGCTTTGCTTGTGGATGCGACGAATCCTGCCAACCGTGCCAGGATGCAAGGAACAGTAGATGTTATGGTTGCGCTATCCGGTGCATCAGGCGGCATGCTTTCAGGGTTAGTAGTTGCACATTCAAGCTACGCAATCCTATCGCTTGCAGGGGGGATTCTTTCATTAGTACTCATTCCGTTTGTAATATGGTCGAGTAGGACGAAATAAATGATGTGATATGAACAAAAATAGAGCTTGGGGGATTCCCCAGGCTCTTTGCTATTGGAGCAGAACTTTGGCACAGCTAGGACAAACAGAGATCTAATGAAGGGTTAGGG
>NZ_JBAVFI010000589.1:0-2911 GCF_049588175.1 Mesobacillus sp. | reverse complement strand
TATCTGGACGGCCTCCGCCGCCTCCGCCGCAAATGGATGCTGCTTCCTTGATCAGCTTTCCTGCCTGGTAGCCTTTACTGATCAAATCATCTGTGACAGCAGCAATCAAATTCACTTTGCTTCCATCAGTCGTTCCAAGAAGGATGACTGCTGAACCCAGCTTTTGCTTCAAATCATCAGCCATGTTTCTCAGGCTGTTCATATCAGCAGCCTGAACACGAGCCGCAAGCAATTGAACACCATTCACTTCTTTTACTTTAGACGCAAGGCTTCCTGCTTCAATATTACCCAATTTTGCAGCAAGAGATTCATTTTCGCGCTGAAGCTGCTTCATTTCAATCAGCATTGTATCAATTCTGTTTGCTACTTCCTTAGGAGCGGTCTTTAATTTTGCAGCTGCATCTTTCAGGATCGCAATCTGATCGTTCAGGACTCTGTAAGCTGCCTCGCCTGTCACAGCCTCAATCCTTCGTGTTCCCGCACCGATACCGCCTTCAGAAACAATCTTGAATAATCCAATAACAGATGTATTAGGAACATGGCAGCCGCCGCAAAGCTCTAAGCTGTAATCTCCAACTTTGACAACGCGGACGATATCACCATACTTTTCGCCGAACAGAGCCATAGCTCCCATTTCCTTAGCTTCAGCAATTGGTTTTAAGCTTATATCCACCTGGATGCTTCTCCAAATTTTCTCGTTCACGATTGCTTCTACCTTTTCTAGTTCTTCAGCTGTTACCTGGCCAAAGTGGGAGAAGTCAAAACGGAGTCTGTCAGGTTCGACAAGTGATCCAGCCTGGTTTACATGCGTTCCGAGAGTATCTTTCAATGCCTGGTGAAGCAGGTGTGTTGCAGTGTGGTTTTTAATGATTTTCGCCCGGTTGTCCACGTCAACTTTTGCTGATACTTCCAAACCGTTTGTGACTGTGCCTTCTTCAACAACTGCGTGATGCAGGTTCTGTCCATTAGGAGCTTTTTTGACATTTATTACAGATAATCTTACTCCATCAGCTGTAATCGTACCTTTGTCAGCAATTTGTCCTCCGCTTTCTGCATAGAAAGGAGTGACATCCAGGATAAAGTGGATTTCTTCACCAGCAGCTGCCTCTTCTGCAAGCTGTCCGTCTTTCACCAATGCAAGGATTTTGCTGTTCGTTTCAAAATTATCGTATCCAATGAATTCGCTGCTAACTTTAATGTCGCCAAGAACTCCGCCCTGGACCTGCATGGATCCTACATCCTGTCGTGCAGCCCTTGCTCTTTCACGCTGAGACTCCATCTCGACCTCAAAGCCTTCATGGTCAACCTTCATGCCCTCATCTTCGGCATATTCCTCCGTAAGTTCAACCGGGAAGCCATAAGTATCATAAAGGCGGAAGACATCCTTGCCTTGGATCCTGCTGCTGCCTTTTTCCTTTTCTTTCTTGATAAGATCAGAAAGAATTGCAAGACCTTCATGAAGTGTTTCATGGAAACGATCTTCTTCATTTTTAATGACCTTTTGGATAAAATCTGTTTTTTCTTTTACCTCTGGATAGAAATCATGCATGATTTCACCAACAACCGGTACTAATTCGAACATGAACGGACGGTTGATGTTCAATTTTTTTGCATATCTCACAGCGCGGCGCAGCAGTCTGCGGAGTACATATCCTCGGCCTTCGTTTGATGGAAGAGCACCGTCGCCGACTGCAAATGCTACCGTACGGATATGGTCAGCAATGACCTTGAATGCTTCATCTTTTTCCTTTGAAACGCCATATTTTTCACCGGAAATCTCTTCAGTGCTATTGATGATTGGCATGAACAAATCAGTATCAAAGTTCGTTGGAACGTCCTGGACAACTGAAGCCATACGCTCTAAACCCATTCCTGTATCAATGTTTTTCTTTGGAAGCGGAGTGTATGTCCCGTCCGGATTATGGTTGAATTCAGAGAATACAAGGTTCCATACTTCCAGGTAACGATCATTTTCGCCGCCAGGATATAATTCTGGATCTTCAGGATCATTTCCGTATTCCGGTCCTCTGTCATAGAAGATTTCTGTATTTGGCCCGCTTGGCCCTTCGCCGATATCCCAGAAGTTGCCTTCAAGGCGAATAATACGTTCTTCAGGAACCCCGATTTTTTCTCGCCAAATGTTGAATGCTTCATCATCTTCTGGATGAATGGTTACGGATAGCTTTTCAGGATCAAAGCCGATCCAATTTTTATCTGTAAGGAACTCCCATGCAAAGTCTATCGCTTCCACCTTGAAGTAATCGCCTATTGAGAAGTTTCCAAGCATTTCGAAGAATGTATGGTGACGAGCAGTTTTGCCGACATTCTCGATATCATTTGTACGGATTGATTTCTGTGCGTTTGTGATTCTTGGATTTTCAGGGACGACACGGCCGTCAAAATACTTTTTCAAAGTCGCAACACCGCTGTTAATCCAAAGCAAAGATGGATCGTCGTGAGGAACGAGTGAAGCACTTGGTTCAATGGCATGGCCCTTTTCCTTAAAAAATTCAAGATACATTTTTCTGATTTCAGAACCTGTTAGTTTTTTCATATACACAACCTCCTAAATCGGTCAAAATTAAGCATTTCAGGGATTTCAGGCAACAAAAAAAGCCCTCATCCCTGGACAGGGACGAGAGCTTGCTCGCGGTACCACCCTGATTATGGACGCGGAAAACATGCGCCCATCTCTCAATAACGCCTTAACGCAGCTTCTACGGCAGGTTTTGCCTGCACTCCGGAATAGCCTTCTGTTATCCTTCACCGGGAATTCTTCCAGCCTTGGAATTCCTCTCTTGACGGTGGTCTATAACATACTCGTTCCTTCTACATTTTTCTAATTATTATTCTATAGCCGAATTATATATAGCAGATTTCAGTTTGTCAAACGCCTTCATAAAATTTAGGT
>NZ_JBAVFI010000588.1:0-3683 GCF_049588175.1 Mesobacillus sp. | reverse complement strand
TCCTAGTGCCGACGTTGCCGCAGGACGCGGCGTTTTTAGTCGGCCAGCGCTTGTCGGACTTGCACAGGATGTGTTGTCGGCGACGTTGCCACAGGACGTGGCGTAGTTAGTCGCCGTTCCTTTTACTAGTCGCCTCCGCTTTTCGAATTGTCTAGTTTCGCCTCCTAGAAACTCCGAAACTTCAACTCCGCCGGCAGAAGCAAAAAGCGCTTCTTTGTCGGAGTCTCCAGTTTCTGCGTTTCTGGGCAGTCGGCTACACATTTCGGTTTCGGTCCGACGTTGCCACAGGACGTGGCGGTTTTAGTCGGCCAGCGCTTGTCGGGGCTGACCAAGGCACTTGCGCTTTTCTTATTTCTTTTCGTTATTTAAACCACCCTTTTTCCTTCGAATGGGTGATGGCTTCAATTCTGTTCGTCACTTCAAGTTTATCCAGTATGGTTGAGATATAGTTGCGTACCGTACCTGCTGTGATGCTTAGCTGGCCGGCGATTTCTTTTGTATTCTTCCCATCGGCGACAAGCTCGAGCACTTCCATTTCCCTTTCGGTCAGCGGGTTTTCCTCACTGTATACATCGTCCATCAATTCAGGAGCATAAACTCGCCTTCCGCCCATGACGCTGCGTATGGAACTTGCCAGCTCTTCGCTTGGACTGTCCTTCAATAAATAGCCGCTTACGCCTGCCTTCAAGGCTCTTTGAAAATAACCGGATCGTGCAAACGTTGTTAGTATTATTACCTTGCAGCCTAGCTCTTTTAATTCCTCTGCCGCCTCCAGACCGGTTTTACCTGGCATCTCAATGTCCATGATACAAACATCAGGCTGCAGATTCTTGGCGAGAGAGACAGCTTCTTCCCCGTTGCTTGCCTTTCCCACCACTTCCATGTCATCCTCAAGACTAAGAAGTGAGCCCAACGCTCCAAGCAGCATGCGCTGATCCTCCGCAATTACAATCCGAATCATATCAGGTCCTCCCTGTCAGTATGCTTAAATACTTTAGGTATTTTAATAAAGAGCGTTGTACCCTCATCTGAAAAAATGTCAAGTGTACCGTTCACAAATTCGAGACGTTCCCTCATTCCCAGCAGTCCGCTTCCTTTGTTAAAATCCTCATCCGTTATCTTGCCAACTCCGTCATCACGGACTTCAGCGATCAGCTCTTTTTCAGTCTGATTTATGGTGATTGAGCATACTGTGGCTTTGCTGTGCTTGACCACATTTGTTACGGCTTCCTTTAAGCACATGCTAAGAATATTTTCTGAAAGCAGCGATACATTGCTCACGTTAAAGTCATCATCATTGCCAATGAACTTGATTTCGGCTGCTTTAAGGATTTGCTTCACATGGATCAGTTCTTCGCGAACGCGGATCCCTCTCATCTCAGCTACCATTTTCCTTACTTCATTGAGCGCAGTCCTGGCAGTTTGCTGTACATCCTTTAATTCCTCTCGGGCTTGTTCAGGATCCTTATAGATTAATTTACGGGCTAAATCAGATTTTAGTCCAATCAAAGAAAGCTTTTGTCCTAAGGTGTCATGAAGGTCCCTGGCAATCCTCTGCCTCTCCTCTATTTTCACCAGGTCAGAAATTCGCTTGTTGGCATCTTCAAGCTTCTCTTCCAGCTGCCCTCGCTCCTTTTTGTTAAAAATACTGAATGGCAGGAGAATGACACTGATCCAGACGATCACGATGATAGGCAGCTGTTTGATAAAAAAATCTTCCTTAAAGACAATTTCCAAGTTAATGACGATGGATGTTCCTACCAGGTGAATGAAATACAGTACAAGGAACGGAATTCGATCTTTTAAATTACCTATAAAGTAAGCGATGAAAAAGGCGAAATAAACATAGCTGAACAAGCTGGCAGAGGCAATTGAAATACCTATCAAGATACATGTCCACAAATAAACTGACCAGCCTCTGGATACGAATGCCAGCCAGTAAACAAGAAAGAACATCAATGTCAGGATAACACCCACTACTTTTCCCACAGTAGATGGTAATTGCCAAATGAAATAAAAAGGCAATATTCCGAGAATTGTCCATATATAAGGAGATATGCCTGTGCTTTTTAGTGAATTAATTAACCTTTTAAACATGATATAAACCTCTGCTTCATAATAATCCCACTCATTTTTATCTTATCATATCGACCTCAGATTAGAGCTTTTCACAAATAATAAAAAGATAAAAAAATCATAAATTCCAAGATGTTAACATAAAAATTACTCCCCTCAATCCAGGCTGAATATTTCCGAAAAGCTCTTTGAAAGCTTTACAAAATATTCAGGACTGGCCTAAGGGGAGTTGTTTTATAGTTCTGGCTTTGTCTGAGCCGTCATTTTGTTTGAAGTTGTTAAAGCTTTCATCTCTTTAAAGCCGATGAACTGCTTTTTCTTTTCATCCCATAAGCGGAATCGCAGGGATGTTAAGCTTGTAGAAAGAGTGATCGTCGGAACATTTTGCAATGGCTTAGTATTATTGTGAACTTCTTCAAGCTTATAGTTCGGTACACGTGGGCTCAAGTGATGCACATGGTGGTAACCAATATTACCTGTAATCCACTGAAGTACCTTTGGCAGCTTATAGAATGAACTTCCTTCCACAGCAGCCTTCACATATTCCCACTCTTTGTCTCCTTCAAAATAAGAATCCTCAAATGTATGCTGTACATAGAACATCCAGATCCCAAACATCCCGGCAAGGAAGAAAATCGGTCCTTCTACCATTACAAATGATTCCCAGCCGATTGCCCAAATCAGCAAGCCTGAGATTCCGAAAATCAAAACGTTGGTAAGATAGGTATTTAATCTTTCTTTCAGTCTTGCTCCTTTACGGTTAAAACGGTTAGTGAACAATACAATATAAATTGGTCCCAATACAAACATAACAAAAGGATTGCGGTACATTCTGTAAGCTAGCTTCTGCCAAGTTGGAGCAGCCATATATTCATCAACTGTCATAACCCAAATGTCTCCAGTTCCTCGCTTATCCAAGTTGCTGCTTGTAGCATGGTGGACTGAATGTTCGTGACCCCACTGGCTGTATGGAAAAAGTGTCAATACTCCAGTTAATGTGCCGACAATCTTGTTGGCTGTACGGTTTCTAAAGAATGAATGGTGTGTGCAGTCATGGAAAATGATGAAAATCCTGATCATAAAACCTGCTGCAAGAACAGCAAATGCCAGTGTCAGCAAATAAGATATAGAAAGGCTTTGATATGCCAAAAACCACAATGCCAAAAATGGTACCACCGTATTCAGTATTTGAATGATACTAGCTTTCGTGTTTGAATTTTCATAAGGGGCGACCTGTTTTCTTAGTTCTTTTGCGTTGTGAGTTGCCATCTTGTTTAAATTCCCCTTTCGGATTTGTTAGTTAACCAAATTATAAACAAGGGAAACACTCTTGTGCAGTAGCAGGTGTCATATGTGACACATGATAAATGTCATGTTTCGAATAAAAATTCCTTAAAAACCTTTATTTATAGCGTTTTTTTTACTTAGTACCAGGTAATATTATTTGCTATTTATTTTTAAGGATTCGTGTTTTTTATCAATTATTGATTTCTTATGAAATATTCTTTCTGCCACTGTCCAAACTGCGCCTCAAACTCACTCTCTTCTGTCCATGTCTGCATCAAATCATGACATCCACCTTCCGCATTATTAAATATGGCTATGTC
>NZ_JBAVFI010000587.1:0-4653 GCF_049588175.1 Mesobacillus sp. | reverse complement strand
CCGGTATTCGCCGCAGGGGAGGTTGTCATATGAATCCACTAGCCATTCAATTGCCTGGCTTGAATTTGAAAAACCCAATCATGCCTGCGTCAGGCTGCTTTGGTTTTGGGAAAGAATTCAGCCAGTTATACGACCTGAGCAAGCTCGGGGCAATCATGGTGAAAGCGACGACTCCTGAACCTCGGTTTGGCAATCCTACTCCAAGGGTAGCAGAGACGTCTGGCGGGATGCTAAATGCAATCGGTCTGCAGAACCCTGGATTAGATAAAGTGTTTGACGAAGAATTGCCGTGGCTAGAGAAGTTTGAAGTCCCGATCATTGCCAACATAGCAGGTTCCACAGAGGATGATTATGTAGCTGTAGCTGAAAAATTGTCAAAAGCTCCAAATGTAAAAGCTCTGGAATTAAATATTTCCTGCCCGAATGTTAAAACAGGCGGGATTGCGTTTGGGACTGATCCCGATATGGCCAAGGCGCTCACAAAAAAAGTAAAGAATGTTTCGGAAGTGCCCGTGTATGTAAAGCTTTCGCCTAATGTTACCAACATTGTGAAAATAGCCAAGGCTGTAGAGGATGGCGGTGCTGATGGTGTTACCATGATCAACACATTGCTTGGTATGAGGCTTGATTTAATGACAGGTCAGCCAATTCTAGCTAATAAGACCGGCGGGTTGTCAGGTCCTGCAGTAAAACCAGTGGCGATCAGGATGATTTACGAGGTAAGCCAGCATGTATCGATTCCAATTATCGGAATGGGAGGAATTCAGTCTGCAGAGGATGTAGTCGAATTTTTCCTTGCCGGGGCAAGTGCTGCAGCAGTAGGAACGCAAAATTTCGTTGATCCGTTTATCTGTCCGAAAATTATTGATGAATTACCAGAAATTCTTACCAAGCTTGGGGTTGACCATATTTTAGAATTGACAGGGAGGAGCTGGAAAAAGAATGAGAGACTCGCTTATTATCGCCCTTGATTTCCCAAATAAGACTAAGGTACTGGAATTCCTTAAGCCATTTGAAAACGAGCAGCTTTTTGTGAAGGTCGGAATGGAGCTTTTTTACTCTGAAGGACCTGCGATCATCGAGGAATTAAAATTGCGGAACCACAAAATATTCCTTGATTTGAAGCTTCACGACATACCTAATACTGTTAAAAGTGCGATGAAGGTAGTGGCGGGCCTTGGATGCGATTTAGTCAACGTGCATGCAGCAGGAGGCTCAGCCATGATGGCTGCCGCAGTAGATGGACTGGAAGCAGGTACTCCAGCAGGAAAAAAGCCGCCGTATTGTATTGCTGTCACCCAGCTCACTAGTACATCAGAAGCACAAGTGAGCCAAGAACAGCTTATTGGAGTATCCCTGTTGGATTCGGTAATGAACTATGCCAAGCTTGCTCAAAGTTCTGGACTTGATGGAGTGGTTTGTTCTCCGCATGAGGCACAATTGATTCATAGCCGGTTAGGATCAAAATTTTTGACGGTAACCCCTGGAATCCGTCCAGCAGACAGTGAGCTGCAGGACCAGAAGAGGGCTGCTACACCAGAGTTTGCCAGAGAACAGGGGATATCAGCGATTGTCGTCGGAAGGCCTATAACAAAGTCCGGTAATCCTCTTGAAAGCTATTTGACTATCAAAAATGAATGGAAGGGTGTTTATAAATGAAAAAAGAGATAGCAGGAGCATTGCTAAAAATTGAAGCGGTAAGTTTACAGCCTGAAACTCCATTCACATGGTCGTCTGGTTTAAAATCACCAATCTATTGCGATAACCGCCTGACCCTTTCATACCCAGAAGTTCGCAAGAAAGTTGCTGAAGGATTGAAAAGCCTAATAGCAGAGTATTTTCCAGGAGCAGAAGTAATTGCAGGAACTGCAACAGCAGGAATTCCCCATGCAGCATGGGTCAGTGAGCTCATGGACCTCCCAATGAGCTATGTCCGTTCTAAAGCGAAAGAACACGGTAAGGGCAACCAGATAGAAGGAAGGGTTACTGCAGGACAGAAGGTTGTCGTTGTCGAAGACCTGATTTCAACAGGAGGCAGCGTGATCGAAGCAGTCGAGGCTTTACGTGAAGCAGGCTGTGATGTACTCGGTGTAGTATCGATCTTTACATACGAGCTTGAAAAAGGTGAGCAGCAGCTAAAGGCAGCAGGAATATCAGCACATTCCCTGACAGACTTTACGACTCTTTCAAACTTAGCCGAGGAAAAAGGGCTAATCTCAAAAGAGAATTTGGAAAGTCTGGCGGAGTGGCGAAAGAATCCTGCTGAGTGGGGCGCAGCGAGAAATAAACGATAAAAATGCCGAAATGCAGTCCAAAAAAAGGGCTGCATTTTTAATTGTTGTCTGTTGGACCAGGAATTCACCGACCAGTTAATTTTGTAAGGCTGTTTTCTAAAAGATCGTTGTTTTTAAATGGATTTTTTAATCAACTTATTAAAAGCAACTAAAGTATACGAAAACAGCCTTTTGAAAAAACACATTTATTCCGAAATTTTCACGTTTATTCCGAAAAATAAGAATATATTCCGAAAAAATACGATTATATTCTGGAAAAATACAAATATATTCCGGAAAATACGATTATATTCCGAAAAACCCTGAAATATTCCGAAATTCAAATCCTTAAAAATGGCAAAACCCGCCTGAATATTTTCCAAGGCGGGTTTTGTAATTATTACTGTTTTAATTTCAAAATCATATCTTCATCAGGTGTGACGTACACAGTTTGCTGCTGATCGTAAATCACAAATCCTGGCTTTGCTCCAGCAGGTTTTTTTACATAACGAACCTTTGTAAAGTCAACTGGCACAGAGCTTGAATTTCGTGCTTTGCTAAAATAGGCTGCAATCTGTGCTGCTTCAAGAATGGTTTCTTCAGCAGGCTCCTTGCTGCGGATGACAACGTGCGATCCAGGTATATCTTTAGTATGGAGCCAAATATCATCGCGTGCTGCTGCCTTATTTGTTAAATAATCGTTTTGCTTATTATTTTTGCCGACAATGATTTCTGTTCCGTCTGAAGATTGATATTTCTCGAGTACTGGCTTTTGATTTTGCTTGTTTTTATTTGATTTTTTCTGACGTGCCCGAATATAGCCGCCTTCAACAAGCTCTTCTCTGATTTCCTCGATATCCTTTGGTGATGCTGCCTCTACTTGCTGGAGAAGGGTATCGAAATAAGCGGCCTCTGCCTTTGCAAGCTCAATTTGCTCCATGACTATGTTGACCGATTTCTTGGCTTTTTGATATTTTGTAAAATATTTTTGTGCATTTTCAGAAGGTGTTTTTCTTGGCTCAAGCGGGATGGTAATGGACGCTCCGTCTTCATCATAATAATTCACCACGGTAATTTCGTTCATGCCTTTTTGAGCCATGAAAATATTTGCAGTCAGCAGCTCACCATATAACTGAAATTGCTCAGCCTTCTTTGCATCCTCCAAAGTAGACTCAAGCTTTTTGATTTTCTTCTCGTTTTTCTCTTTTTCGTTAATGATCAATCGTTCCAGGTCATTTCCCTGCTGTTTTACCCGGTCACGTTCTGCCTTGCCAAAATAAAAGCGGTCAAGAAGACTGCTTAACGAATCGTAAGTTTTCACTTCCCCTTTCAGGTGCTCGAGGGGAAGGAGATAAAAAGCCTCCTTCGTATTTCCGTAAGTTATAGAAGGCTTGTAAGTATGAATCTTTATATCATTCATAACAGCGATAAACGTATTTGGAAGTGTCAACCTATTCGCAAGGCCGGTCTTGAAAACGATTTCTTTAGCTAAAATAGGCGAGATTCCAGCAAAGCCCGAGACAAGCTGTTTATCAAGATTGCCTGAATTAAAATCAATCGATCTCAACACATCATCCTCATTTGCTTCCAAAGGATTCAACTTATCCTGTTGAGGAGGCATGATATATTCCTGCCCAGGCATGATTGCGCGGTGTGTATTTACCGCAAAGGAAATATGCTTGATGCTATCGAGGATAACATTCCTGTTTTTATCAACAATGATTATATTGCTGTGGCGGCCCATGATTTCTACGATCAGCTGCTTGTAAGAAATGTCTCCGAGTTCATTTCTTCCTTTTACTTCAAAAATAATCATCCGGTCAAGACCGACCTGCTTAATATCTTCGATAATAGAGCCTTCGAGATGCTTCCGCAATAACATGCAGAACATTGGCGGCTCATTAGGATTGTCATATTGCTCATTTGTAATCTGGACCCTGGCATAGCTCGGGTGCGCAGACAACAGCAATTTATGGTTCACTCCGTTCGCTCTGACAGCCATGATAATTTCATTTTTATAAGGCTGGTGGATTTTATTGATACGCCCTCCTTTTAGAAGGGAAGAAAGTTCATTCGTTATAGCTCTTGTAAACAATCCATCAAATGACATTGGCAATACATCCTTTTTGTTTATGTCTGGCTCCATCGCCATTTCGCAAGGCGGATGAGCTTTTCTTATAGTACCAGAATTTTTATTTTACAACTTAGAAAGTTGTCTAGCTCCAGCGCCTAGCCCCTCGAGTCGCTTCAGTCCGACGGACACGATGTCCTAGTGCCGAGGTTGCCACAGGACGTGGCGGTTTTAGTCGGCCAGCGCTTGTCGGACTTGCACAGGATGTGCTGACGGCAACGTTGCCACAGGACGTGGCAACGTCGCCGT
>NZ_JBAVFI010000586.1:0-8973 GCF_049588175.1 Mesobacillus sp. | reverse complement strand
CGCTGGCAGCCGTTTTGCGCGGCTATAAGGCAGATGGTGCGATTATTCCAGAGCCAACCAACTTTAAAGTATTTCCCAAACAGCAAGGCTCGATGTGGTTCAGGATTTCAGTAAAAGGAAAAGGTGCCCATGGAGGGACCAGGTATGAAGGTGTCAACGCGATTGAGAAAGCGATGCTTGTTATCGAAAGATTGAGAGTGTTGGAGTCAGAAAGAAACGAAAGAATAACCGATCCTTTCTTTCAAAACATTCCGATTCCAATTCCAATCAATATTGGGAAAATCCATTCCGGTGATTGGCCTTCATCGGTTCCGGATCTCGCGATAATAGAGGGCAGGATGGGTGTTGCGCCGAATGAAACCCAGGAAAACGCAAAGCTTGAAATGCAAAAGGCTTTATTCAGCGTTTGTGCTGACGACCCATGGTTAAAAGATAATGAGGCAGAGCTGGAATGGTTTGGCGCAAGCTGGCTGCCAGGTGACCTTGATCCAGAACATGAATTGATCCATGTACTTGCAAAAAATTATAAAAATGTGAAAAATAGCATGCCGCTAATCGAAGCTTCACCATGGGCGACCGATGGAGGGGTTCTTTCAAAGGTTGGAGGGGTGCCTGTTATTGTCTTTGGTCCTGGAGTAACAGAAACTGCTCATCAGGCGAATGAATATATCAGGCTGGAAGATGTTTTTGATGCAGCTGAAATTATTGCATTAACGCTTTTGGAGTGGTGCGGAGTCGCTTAATCATAATGAGGGGGAGCCATCCAATGGGAGATATAAAAATAAAAACAGCTATTCCAGGACCGAAGGCAATCGATTTGCTGAAGAGAAAAGAGAAGAACGTACCAATTGGACCGTTCAACACTATTAAAACATTTGCTGACCAAGGAGAAGGTGCGTTACTGACAGATGTCGATGGTAACATATTCATTGATTTCGCCGGAGCAATTGGTACGCTTAATGTCGGCCACTGCCCGCCAACCATCATTAAGGCGCTCCACGAGCAAATCAATCGCTATCTCCATCCATGTTTCCATGTCATGATGTATGAACCTTATATAGAACTGGCAGAGCTGCTAAACAAAATCACTCCTGGCAGACATGATAAAAAAACATTCTTCTTAAGCAGCGGAGCGGAGGCTGTAGAGAATGCAGTAAAAATCGCCAGGAAATACACAGGCCGTAAAGGGATTATTTCATTTGAACGTGGATTCCACGGCAGGACATATATGGCAATGTCACTAACGAGTAAGGTCAGGCCTTATAAATACCAGTTCGGCCCCTTCGCACCTGAAACGTATAAATGGCCATATCCTGTGTATTCGCAGGAAAATAGCATGACACCTGATGAACTTGATTCTTATTTACTGGAAAAATTTGCGACGTTCTTCCTAAGCGAGGTTCCGCCAACGGAAATTGCTGCTGTAATAATGGAGCCCGTTCAAGGAGAAGGTGGATTCAACATCCCGTCAAAAGCCTTCGTTCAAGGTGTGAAAAAGCTTTGTGAACAGCATGGAATCCTGTTCATAGCAGACGAAATCCAGACGGGCTTCGGAAGGACAGGGAAATTATTTGCGATGGAACATTTTGAAGTGATTCCAGATTTGATGACCATGTCAAAGTCTATCGCTGCAGGACTGCCGATCAGTGCTGTAACAGGCAGGGCGGAAATCATGGATTCCGCAGGCATTGGGGAAATTGGCGGAACTTTTGGCGGAAGCCCTCTTGGTTGTATTGCCGCCATAGAAGTAGTTAAAATGATAGATGAACAGAAACTTCTTGAAAAAGCAAATTCATTTGGCGGGAAATTCCAGGAGAAGTTCGATAAGCTTGCTAAACAGTCTGAAGTGAAATTCGTTGTCCGCTCACTTGGCGCAATGTGCGCTATTGAGTTCTTTGACAGAGAAGGCAAACCAAATTCTCAGATTGTGCAGGAGATACTAAAGAAAGCACACCAACAAGGCTTAATTTTAATGAGTGCAGGATTGTATGGAAATGTAATTAGGCTTCTGGCTCCTCTCGTCATTACTGATCACCAAATCCAAGAAGGCTTTGATGTGCTTGAAGCAGCAATACTTGATTGCTGCAAGCAATAGGAGGAAATATGATGAAACAATTATTATGGATTAATGGAGAATTTGTAGGTACGGAAAAATATCTTCCGCTAAATAATCCGTTTAATGGCGAAAAGATCGCTGAAGTTGCAGTGGCTAGCGATGATGATGTCCTACGGGCTATTAATGCAGCTGAATCTGCTGCCAAGACTATGGCGAATATGGAGGCGTACAAACGGGCTGAAATCCTGCAGAAAGTCGCAGATCTCATACAAGAGGACCGTGAAGAGTGTGCAAGGATTATAGCTGAAGAATCCTCAAAACCTTTAAAGGCGGCTCGTGCAGAAGTGGACCGCACAATCATGACTTACAGCTTTGCCGCTCAGGAAGCAAGGCGCATTCATGGAGAAACGATTCCACTTGATGCCGCTCCTGGTGGTGAAGGACGGGTAGCATATACTGTGAAGGAACCCCTTGGAGTAATTGCAGCGATTACGCCGTTCAATTTTCCGATGAATCTTGTTGCCCACAAGGTCGGACCTGCGCTGGCTGCAGGTAATTCAGTTGTTCTTAAGCCTGCCAGCCAAACACCTTTGTCTGCATATAAAATCGCATCCTGCTTCCACAGGGCTGGTTTGCCCGCGGGGGCGCTGAATGTAGTGACCGGAAGCGGCAAAAGTGTTGGAGATGTATTAATAAAAGATGACAGGGTGAAGAAAGTGACCTTCACCGGCAGTCCTGCTGTAGGGAAATATATTCGGGAAAATGCTGGTTTAAAGAAGGTAACTCTCGAACTTGGTTCGAATTCCGCCTTAATTGTCGATGAGGGAACCGACTTGGTAAAAGTGATGCCCCGAATAGTAACTGGCTCATTCTCAAATCAGGGACAGGTTTGCATTTCAATACAGAGGATTTTTATCCATGAATCAATCGCCGAAGAATTTACTGCTTTATTTATTGAGGAATCAAAGAAACTCAAGGTAGGAAATCCTCTAGATGAGGATACGGATATATCTGCCATGATCAGTTTCAATGATGTAACGAGGGCAAAGTCATGGATTCAAGCGGCAATTGAAAATGGTGCTGAGCTGGCCCTTGGCGGTGACAGTGACCAACAGGTACTGAACCCGACCATATTGCTTAACGCAAAAGAAACCGACAAGATTTCCTGTGAGGAAGTATTCGCGCCTGTGGTGCACATCAATACTTTCAATGAATTTGACGAGGCAATTGCCAAAGTCAATGATTCCCAATTCGGGCTGCAGGCAGGGGTTTATACGAAAGACCTCAACAAGGCTTTTAAAGCCTCCAAAGCGCTTCACGTTGGCGGTGTCATGATCAATGACATTCCTACCTTCAGGGTTGACCATATGCCATATGGCGGTGTGAAGATGAGCGGAACCGGACGGGAAGGGATCAAATACGCAATTGAGGAAATGACCGAGCTGAAACTTGTTTCATTCAAGCTTGATTGATAGGACTAGCAGCCTGGCCCAAAGGCCAGGCTGTTCACCTATAAAATCAGTAAGGGGGAGTCTGTGCATGCATCCAGGTAAAACCTTGGAAGTGAATGAAAAGGCATACAAAATGAAGTTGTACTTAGACAAACAGAACCGCCGGATAAGGGTCGATGATTATTTGGGTGATCTATTAAGTATCTTGGAAAAGGCAGAAAAAATCACGGAAAATGAAAAGGCAGACAAAATAATCATTAAGGGAAGGAAAGAACATTTCATCCAGCTGCTCGAACGCGGCTACAGGTTTGAAGCAAGCATTGATGGATATTTTCTAGGCTCTGATTGCTTTTTCTTTTCAAAATTCTTAACAGATGAAAGGAAAATTAGCACCCATTGGACCGAGGAAGATGGAATTATTAAAAGCGTTTATCATTTGAATGGACCCTCCCAGTCAATCGCTCCTCCAAAAGCATATATTCTAAAAAAAATGGGTGAATCAGACGCAGCCGGTCTCTCGAAACTATATAAATCTGTTTTTCAAATTTACCCCACTCCACTAGATAATCCTGATTACATTGTCAAAACAATGCAGGATGGTACGGTCTATTACGGTTTTATTAATGATGGACAGGTGGTAAGCGCCGCCTCTGCAGAAGTGAATTTATTTTATAAAAACGCAGAACTGACTGATTGTGCGACGCTGAAAGAACACAGGAAGCATGGCCTTATGAAAATACTCCTTGAGCGTATTGAACAGGAGCTGGTGGAAAACGGAATTTATTGTGCCTACTCCATTGCCAGAGCTTTGTCATTTGGTATGAATGCTGTTCTTTACCAGCTTGGCTATGCCTACAGAGGAAGACTTGTGAACAATGTTTTTATTTATGATAAAATTGAAAATATGAATGTATGGGTGAAAGATTTGGCATCACCGCCAAAATTCAGGCAATAAAAAGACAGTTTTTCGGCACACTGTCATATACTTAATATGGGAGTGTGATAAGCATGAATTCTATTTCCGATGTAACCGAAGAAATATTGAGCGCGATTTTAAAATGCATTGACGAAGCAATCCATGTCGTGAATACAGAAGGAATCACGATATTTTATAATGAAGTGGCGGCAAAGCACGATGGTCTAGATGTAAAGGAGGTCATCGGCAAGCCTTTGTTATCTGTTTTTCCATCCTTAAACGAGCAATCGAGCACGCTTCTGAAAGTAATTGAGACCAAAAAGCCTATCTATAACGAGACTCAGTCGTTCGTCAACCTGCATGGGAGAAAAATAGAAACAGTAAACACTACTTTGCCAATTTTTGTTCAGGGTGATTTGATTGGCGCGGTGGAAATAGCCAAGGATTATTCGCGGATCAAGCAGTTATCTGAACGTTTGGTGGAGGTTCAGAAAAGCTTTAAACATCGCAGCGGGAAAGCACTCAAACAGCAGGCTGCTTATACGTTCAGCGATTTGATCACAAATAATCAGTATTTTGCACAAATTAAGCAGAAGGCTGAGAAACTGGCAAAATCTGATTCTCCGATTCTCGTATATGGAGAAAGCGGAACAGGGAAGGAACTCTTTGTCCAATCGATCCATAATGCCTCGAATCGATCAGAAGGACCTTTTATTGCGCAAAACTGTGCAGCAATTCCGGAAAATTTGTTAGAAAGCATATTGTTCGGAACGTCAAAAGGCAGTTACACGGGAGCGGTGGACAGGCCGGGTCTATTTGAACTAGCTAATGGCGGCACACTTTTTCTTGATGAATTGAATTCGATGCCAATTGACCTTCAGGCAAAACTCCTTCGCGTCCTTGAGGATGGAGCGGTCAGGAGAGTAGGCAGCACCAATGTGATCTCTGTTAACGTGAGGGTCATTTCCGCGATGAATGTTTATCCCGGAAAGGCGATGGAACAAAACCAGCTGCGGACAGATTTGTTTTATCGTTTAAATGTTCTCACTTTCGAATTGATGCCACTAAGAGAGAGGAAAGAGGATATTTTATATCTGTCCGAAATCTTTATCGGCCATTATAATAAGAAGCTCAGAAAACAGTTAACGGGATTAGATGAGTATGTAACGGCGATATTTTTAAAGCATCAATGGCCGGGGAATGTAAGGGAACTCAAGCATACGATTGAATACATGATGAATGTTTGCGAAGGCCAGCTCCTGACAGAATATGACTTACCGGTGATGCTTAAGCAAAATACACACATGGATGAAATCATTAAGCCTTCAAGAAGCAACTCCTTCATTTTAAGGGAGCAGCTTAAGGAGTTTGAACTGGAACTCATTAAAGATGCTCTTGAAGCTTGTAATGGCAATATCCAGAAAGCAGCTGCACTTCTCGATATACCTAGGCAGACACTACAATACAAATTAAAAAAGTTGAATTTATGAAATATATTGCGGACTACTTCTCTGTAAATAAATACTGATTCTTCTAATCTGCCGAAATTTCAGCAGGTTATTTTCTTTTTTGAGGGGGATATTTAACACAAAATTCTTCCCATCCTAATGTATATATGGTTTTTGTTGATTTTTCTGAACAATCAGTAATTCTGGCACAGAACTTGCATTAGTTATATGTGCAAATTACTTAAGGGGGAAATCCGATGAAACAATCTTTATATAAACCTTCGAGACATTGGAAGGACATCGAGCTATGGAAGGATGTAACAGAGGAACAGTGGAATGATTGGCTATGGCAGCTGACAAACACAATCAGGACACTTGAGGATTTGAAGAAAGTTATCAATCTTACACCTGATGAAGAAGAAGGAGTTAGGATCTCCACGAAAACCATTCCCTTGAATATCACGCCATACTATGCATCATTGATGAACCCAGATGATCCCCGCTGTCCCGTGCGGATGCAATCAGTCCCAATTTCAAAGGAAATTTATAAAACGAAGTATGACCTTGAAGACCCACTCCATGAAGATGAGGATTCTCCTGTACCCGGTTTGACTCACCGCTATCCTGACAGGGTTTTATTTCTAGTTACGAATCAATGCTCCATGTATTGCCGCTATTGCACACGCAGAAGATTTTCCGGACAAATCGGAATGGGTGTGGCAAAGAAACAGCTTGATGCAGCGATCAATTACATCAGCCGAACTCCAGAAGTACGGGATGTGTTAATCTCTGGCGGTGACGGGCTGCTGATTAATGACAATATCCTTGAATATATTTTAAAAAATCTGCGCGAAATAGATCATGTGGAAATCATCAGGATCGGAACTCGTGCACCGGTTGTTTTTCCTCAAAGAATTACAGAGAATCTTTGTTCAATCCTCAAAAAATATCATCCTATCTGGCTAAATACACATTTCAATACATCCATCGAAATCACCGAAGATTCCAAGCGTGCGTGTGAAATGCTTGCAAACGCGGGCGTTCCTGTCGGGAATCAATCCGTTATTCTTGCAGGTATCAATGACAGCGTCCCAATCATGAAAAAGCTCATGCATGACCTCGTAAAAATTCGAGTCAGGCCATATTATATATACCAGTGCGACCTGTCCGAAGGCATCGGACATTTCCGTGCCCCAGTGACAAAGGGCCTTGAAATCATCGAAGGTTTAAGAGGACATACGTCCGGCTATGCAGTCCCTACATTTGTAGTCGACGCTCCTGGAGGCGGCGGAAAAATTTCCTTGCAGCCGAATTACCTGATTTCCCAGAGTCCTGAAAAAGTAGTTCTCCGTAATTTTGAAGGAGTCATTACCTCCTATCCGGAGCCTGAAAATTATATTCCTGGAAGTGCAGAAGGCTACTTTAAACAGGTCTACCCTGATTATGAAAGCAAGAAATCAAATACTGGCATTGCTGCCATCATGAATGACAGTGAGTTTAACCTGATTCCAGAAGGGTTGCGCCGACTAGATCGAAGGGAAAAATATGAGGTCGATCCAAATCATGCATCCCTGAAGGATAAACGAGAAAAACGAGATGAACTTAAAGAAAAGAAATTTAAGTCTCAGCAGAATAAAACTAATGAAGCATTTGATGGGCAAGGAGCTGTCCCATCTTCCAAGGAATAGGGGGTTGCCTGATGCAAAAATGCGAGTGGTGCAACAGCGAAAATGTCAAATCAATATTTGACAGTGTTTATTGGGAACTGCCTGATGGGTCATGTGCAATTCAAATTGATGAAACTCCGGCAGTCCATTGTCTCGATTGTGATATGACCTACCAAACAGAACTGATTACAAAAGAAATTGAAGATCAGTTATTTTTAATCAATACAAAAAACCTCAATAAAGTAATTACGTTTGAAGAACTGATGTGCCAGCCAAGGCTGCTCAAACGAAATTACTTTGATTTTTCATCTTGATTAAATAAGAGATTGACGATTCTAGTAACAGACTGTTATCAAATCCTAAATAGCAATGTGATAAAACATACCTTTAACAGCATATAGTTCACAAAAGTTTCACCATTCCCGTTTATTCTGCTTCCTCTGCTTAATTATAATAGAGGGGGGAGTATCGAAATGGGAAAAGGGTGAGTATATGTATATCGCTTTAACAATCATGCTGGTAGCGGCAATGTTTGTCCTGTTTATGTGCGGATATTATGTTAGACTGATTAAGGAAAAATTCGGAATGAATTGGCTCCATGCCGTTCCGATTACGATCGCGATCCTGATGTTCAACATCATATGGGCATTATTGGAAATGGCCAAATCGTCCAGGTGGCAATAAGCAGAAGAGCACCTTCAAAAATGAAGGTGCTCCAGACTGTAGACAAACTCGATAAAAGCGAGCTTGTCTACAGTTTTTTCATCTTGGTTGGGAAGTAAAACAGGTCTGTTGATTTCCGTTCCAGGCGCTTCGCTTTCCGCTGAAGAATTATGAAAAAGCCCAACTGCCGGCTTTTTCAAGAGCAAATTCTTCTAGGGTCTGGCGCTGAGCCTCCTCGTCGCTTTGCTCCTGCGGGGTACAAATGATTCTTCACGAGGATCATTTTACCTTGGTCTCACCTGTCCAGCTGCGCTGCAGGAGTCTACGCGCCTTCCACTCCAATCAACAGGTTTTCAATAACTGATTTGAAATCTGTATCTTTGTCGACAAGCTGGAGTACCTTCTAAATTGAAGGTGCTCTTTTTATTGTAAAAACAATCTGTATTTTTCACCTGAATTATTGTTTGGTTTGACCGAAACCGATTTTCCACTTTAGCATTAAGGTAGACGTGCAAGGTCACAATCCGTTATAGTATTTGAAAAGTGCTTTTCTTCGACAATTTTAACAATAGGCAGGCGTTCATATATGTATAAAAGCTTTTACCATTTTTTGATGAAGTATCGAACCACAGCTCCAAAGGATGCTATCAGTGCATTTGCGAATGATGCTTATGATGATCTCGCTTTTCCTAAAAATGCTACTGACTATCATGAAATCAGTACGTATCTTGAATTGAACGGCCACTATTTGGAAAGTATGGCTGTTTTTGAT
>NZ_JBAVFI010000585.1:0-1729 GCF_049588175.1 Mesobacillus sp. | reverse complement strand
GTGCCGGATATCTGGTGCCATTTTTAATTCCATGGGAAGTTGCGACATTTCATTAAGAAAATCGTCTATATATTTAAGATGAAAATAAGGGGACTTTTAAATGATGCGCAAATTTCTATTTTTCTCTATGATTTTACTATTTGTTTTTTCATTAATGGGGTGTACTGAAAATGAAGTAATCCAGCCGAAAAGCAAAGAAAACAATAAGATTGAGATTGTTCGGTTAGATGGGAAAACGGTAATCAGTCTAGCCGTAGCCAGGGTTGGGGAAAGTCTACTGGATGTGAAGTACCCGCACATAATATATAATCAGGAAAATTCAATTGAACTTCAAGCCTTTGTGGATGCGATTGAGAAAGCAGAGAAGGTGGATGGCGTATTTGATATGACCGCTCCGAATTATCAGCTGACACTGACATTTGAAGATAAATCCACTGCAAAATACTCATTGTGGTTAGGAGTTGATGGAGGTTCCCTGATGGATGAAAAAGAATCGCATACATTGTATAGATTGCCATCCAATACGATTGAAGACCTAAACAAATATGTAAAATAAGAATCGGCAGATCATCTCTGCCGATTTTTTTGACTATAATACTCCACTCAAAGGCTTCATACTGAAAGAATCCAGTGCATAATTAACCTGGTGGATGTTGTATATTTTCTTTTCAATACAAAATTGAATGATCAGGTCGGATGTATCGCTGTCCGACAAGGAGTAGCCGGCAGAGCTTAATAGCTTGTCGGTTTCTTTTTTGTTCAGCTCGAGGGCAAGCGCCAGCGCGACCACCGTATTTTTTCCCGGTCGGTATTCCGGTTTGGAGCGGATTTTAGAAAAAAGGCGCCGGTCCAGGCCAGCCTTCTTATAAATCTCCGCGTCAGTAGCTCCTTTTTTATCGATAAACCCGAAAAGAACCTCCTGAAGTGTTGGCTGCCGTTTGTTATTGATGAACATCTCGATATCAAGCGGAGAGATGCTTTCCATGACGGAATCCATATCCATGGATTCATTAGGGCTATAAAGGATGAGTTCCTTTTCCATAATGAAACCTAAGTTGGCCTCGAGATATTCCTGCAATTCTTCCAGAATCTTTTTATCTAGCATATGGTCAGCTCCCCCGAAAATGTCGCTTACCAGGCGACCAAATTATGGATGATTCTAGATATGATTATATCAGATTAAGCATAGGAGGTTGACGATGATGAACAACAATTTAACAGAAATCATCTTCCTGCTGGACCGAAGCGGTTCGATGGCAGGACTTGAAAGTGACACAGTAGGAGGTTTCAATGCTTTTGTAAAAAAACAGTCTGAACTCGAAGGCGAAACGATCCTGACAGCAGTTCTTTTTGATGATGAATATGAAGTTTTGTGGAATGGAATCGATGCTCGAGAAGTGAAGCTTACTGAAAAGGAATATTTCGTCCGGGGGACGACAGCTATGCTGGATGCAGTCGGTAAATCAATCATTGATGTAGGCTATAGGCTTTCGAAAACAAGTGAAGACCGCCGTCCTAGCAAAGTCATTTTCGTTATCACGACAGATGGTATGGAAAATGCAAGCCGTGAGTTCACCTATGAAAAAGTAAAGGAACTGATCCGGCACCAGCAGGAGAAATACAGATGGGAATTCATCTTTATGGGCGCCAATATCGACGCTGCAAAAGAAGCTGACAGCCTGGGGATTGATATTGAGAACTCCTATAATTTCGAAGCATCCCATAAGGG
>NZ_JBAVFI010000584.1:0-1868 GCF_049588175.1 Mesobacillus sp. | reverse complement strand
CTCAAAAACACCTGCGATGATTAAAAACACCCAAGCCATGTACATTTCTCCTTTCTAACAAAAAAACCCGGGAGATATCTGTGGATATCTCCCGGGTTTTTATCCCTCCGTGTACACAGGTATTCCTGTGCGCCCTCTCTCGGACCAGGCCAGCACGCTGCGGAACCCTAGAGGACTTTTGATAATAGGTATAGTAACATAATCAAAACACTCAGTCAAAGCCAGCTCAATCAATGACATGAAGCTGTGGGGACTTATTCATCATTACTTCATATTCTGTAGACGGCAGCGGAGGTGAATAGAAATATCCCTGAACCTCATGGCAGCCAAGCGACTTCAGCAAATCAATCTGCGATTTGGTTTCGACTCCCTCTGCAATCACCTTCAGCTTCAGATTATTCGCCATTGAAACGATTGTTGAGATAATCTCCCTGTTCTCCTGTGAATCCGAAATAAAGCTTTGATCAATTTTCAAGCGATCAACAGAGAGTTTACTCAAGTAACTTAATGAGCTGTACCCTGTTCCAAAGTCATCAATACTTACTTCAATGCCAATCCGCCTTAGAGCTTGTAGCTGGGCATTAATGCTGTCTTCTTTCTTAATCATAATGCTTTCAGTTACCTCAATTTCGATCATATCTCCCTTGAGGTTAAACTCCTTAAGGGCTTGCTCCATGAATGTTACAAAATCTTCCTGATAAAAATGAATGATAGAGATGTTGATCGAAGTCCGGGGCACTTCATATCCCAGTTCTCTCCACTTTACAAGCTGTCCGAACACTTGCCGGATAATCAGCCTTTCCAGAGGGACAATTAAATTTGCCTCTTCTGCAATCGGAATGAAAACGCCTGGAGGAATCATTCCATGGAGGTGATGCTTCCACCTCGCAAGCGCTTCCGCACCGGTAATCTCATTGGTCGATGCGTTATATTTCGGCTGGTAGAAAACGGTCAGTACATTATTATTAATTGCATTCCGCAGGTCGTTTTCGAGTTCAAATTTGTTCAAGCTTTGGTCAATCATGCTCTTATCAAAAAACTGGAAATGATTTGAGCCATTTTCCTTTGCTTTATACATTGCCATATCGGCATATTTCAAAATCAAATCAAGATCCTTGGCATCATCAGGAAAACTTGAGATTCCGATGCTGGCTGTAATAAGAAACTCCATTCCTTCCGCAAAAATCGGTGACTGGAACGCTTTTACAATCTTTGAGGCAATTTCCTCAGGTTTACAAGGTCCAGGAGCAATGACTGCAAATTCATCTCCGCCAATCCTTGCGACTAAACAGTTTTCAGGAATGACTTCCGTAAGCTTCTTCCCAATTTGCATTAATATTTTATCGCCAAAAGAATGGCCGAATGTATCATTAATTCTTTTAAAACGATCAAAATCAAGATAAATTAAAGAAAAGTTTCCACCCTTGATAAAATGCCCAGACATTGCCTTTTCTAAATTGCGCCTATTGGGCAAATTGGTGAGTTCGTCATGGTATGCAAGATATTCGATCAGCTTGTCTGACCTTTTCTTTTCAGTAATATCTCTTACTATCCCGAAAACACCAACGACCTTATCTTTTACTATTATTCTTACAGCTGTGATTCTTACATTTGCAGACGTAAGGTCCCCTCTCTTAAGCGAAGTTTCTATCACTTTTGTTTCTCCGCTCAGGACCTTCATAAAATATTGTTTAATCTTCATTTCTTCTTCACTACGGTCAATCAACTGGATAAAATGAAGCCCAGCCAACTCACTTGCGGAATATCCAGTCAGTTCAGTTGCTTCTTTATTGACATTAAGAATATTGCCTTTTAGGTCAACCCTAAATACGGCATCGGGATTGTGGTTGAACAACGATAAATGTGAC
>NZ_JBAVFI010000583.1:0-1555 GCF_049588175.1 Mesobacillus sp. | reverse complement strand
AAACACTTATGCCCAATCCGATTCAATGGACAGAGAACAAGTATTTGAATTCCTCGGGGAGGCGTTCGAAGCTCAGGTTTCCTTGAGTGAGCAGGGAAGGTCAATGGACGAAATTGAGGGTATTCTTGCACCGTATTTTACAGAAGACTATATGTCATTGTTTATTAAAGAAAATGTGGTTGGGCAGGAAAATCAATACCAGACATATGGAACAGATTTTGCCCCTTACTACATTCCGTTTTATGCTTTCTCTGAAAAAACAAAAGTGGTAGATATGAAAGATGAAATTTATGTTCTTGAATATTTCCCTGGGAATGGCGAAGGGCCAGTAAGCTATGACAGCCATTATGAGGGCTTGAAAATAGTAAAGGAAAATAGCGGCTGGAAGGTAGAAGATTATATGTATGATGAGATTCCTGAGGAGGTCATTAATAAGGCCTATCCTGAAAAAGCGAAAAAGAAGGAAGTATCAAAAGTAAACTTAGATAAAAAACAAAATCCTAATACCCTTGTCTTCGGTCCGAATCTTTCTTCGTTTAAAACCTTCATGGAATTAGGGGTTATGTTTGGAAATGAAAACAAAACACTGTTATTTGGCTTATTATAAATTGGGTCGGAAAGCACGCAGGCTAGAATAAAAGAGGTGCCAGGAGGCACCTCTTTTATTGTAATAGAGAGACTTATTCGTTAATATTCAATACCTGCTTTAACTTTTCAAGATCAAAACCGATAATGACCTCACTGCCGACTACGATTGTAGGAGTAGAGAAGGAACCATAAATATCTGTCAGCTCCTGCCTGCTTTTTTCGTCCTCATGAATGTTTCTTTCTGAATACGAAAAACCATATTCGTTCAGGAACATTTTAACAATTTTGCATGGTGGGCATTCGTTCTGTGTGTAGACGATGATGTCCTTCATATTAACGGCTTCCTCCTAAATCTTTTTCTAAATAATGAACCAATCCCATCGAACTCACGTTAATATCCAAATACAACAGTTCAAATATAGGATGATTAACTGCCAAGCCCTGGTTAGTCAAATAATCTTTTATTTTATCAAAGAGCCTTTTGGTAATTACCTCGACCTGATTTGCCGTGCCCTCGCAAGTTGAAACCACTTTTTTAGCTTCCGCTAAGAAAATTCCCAGCCAGTACTCTACTTGTTTGAAGGCTTCAGCAGGATTGTCCGACATTCCATAATGGCCAAAATAAATCCGTTCGATTCCCAGTTCCTTGTACTTTGTCATCGACTGAAGCATTTTTTCTGGATCGAACTGATTTGGAGATGTGGATGGAAGATAGAACTCTATGTCTTCTCGGTGAATTTGCGGATAATAGATGCCCGCAGTGTCGCCACTGAATATTCCATTAGTGGCGGGGTGATGAATGCTGAAATGGTGATTTGCGTGCCCGGGAGTATCAAAGAACTGCAGAGTCAATTTTTCTCCAATAGCCAATGTATCACCATCACCCTTAATGATGAGCCGGTCTTCAGGTATTTCGAGAATTGGATCGAAAAGCTCGGTAAATTTCTCTCCATACACAGCTTTAGCT
>NZ_JBAVFI010000582.1:0-7684 GCF_049588175.1 Mesobacillus sp. | reverse complement strand
TCCCTGTACAATGAAGGAAATGAAGTACTGGCAATTGATAAGAAAGAGCAATATATCGAGGAATATAAAGAACATGTCACCCATGCGGTAATCGGAGATTCAACCGATGAACAAACTCTCAAGGCAGTTGGAATCAGAAACTTTGATACAGTTATCGTGGCGATAGGCGATGATATCCAGGCGAGTATTCTGACGGTTCTGATCCTAAAAGAAATGGGAGTAGCCAATGTCGTTGCAAAAGCCCTCAACAAGCATCATGCACAGGTTTTGTTCAAGGTTGGCGCAGACAAAGTAATCTTCCCTGAAAGAGATATGGGGGAAAGGGTAGCGCATCAGCTGATGGCTTCCCCAAATGTGCTGAATTTCATCGAGCTTTCAGATGATTACAGTATTGAAGAAATCAAGCTCCCGATGAGCATGGCTGGCAAGAACCTCATCGAAATCAACCTGCGGGCAAAATACAATATTACCGTTATTGGAGTTAAAACCGGTTCTAAGGTAGACATTTCACCAGATCCAGAGAAAACGTTAAGAGCGGAGGACATCCTGATTGTCCTTGGGGAAAATGGCGATCTAAACAAGTTCTCAAAAGTAAAATAAATGTTATTAAGGCAGGCTGTGCTGAACAGCCTGTTTTTTTGTTTAGTTAGAAAATAATTTATCTTAAAACTTAGACTAATGCGGCTGACGCCGACGTTCCCCCACAGGACGCTCCGCTCTTAGTCGAAGATCCTCCCGATACAAGACGCTTCCGCTTTTCGGGCCATATTTTAGAAAATTAACAAAAGATAGACTTTAACCAAAAGCATTAATAATGAATTTTTCAGGTCGATGTATTACATACATAGGGAATTCACTTACTAGAAGGAGAAGGATCACCAAGATGAAATGGATCATAAATTTGTTTTTGATTATTATTTTTTTTAGTGGGACTCTTGCGGGCTGTTCATCAACTGAAAAAATCGAGAAGGATAGGGTTAAAGTTGGCATTATGTTGTCTGACGTCGGACTAGGAGATCAATCTTTTAGTGACTCAGCCTTTGCAGGTCTTGCGAAAGCCAGAGACGAATTAGACATTATTTTTGATTACAGGGAATTACAAACGGTCGGCTCATATGAAAAAGGTTTTACAGAACTGGTGGAAGATGGGAACGATGTTGTAATTGGACTAGGATTCATGGTTCTTGAAGACCTTGAAAAAGTGGCAAAGAAATATCCTGAACAGGAATTCATTCTGGTAGATTCCGTTTCAGAATTGGATAATATCACTTCAATTACTTTTAAAGAAGAACAAGGAAGTTTCCTTGCAGGTGCAATTGCTGGAATGACGACAAAATCAAATGTGGTTGGTTTTGTTGGTGGAGCCGATGTTCCGCTTATCAGAAAATTCAAGTCTGGATTTGAACAGGGCGTAAAAGCGGTCAACCCTTCTGCAAAAGTGAAGGTCGCTTACGCAAATGATTTTGGGAATGCAGATCTCGGTGGGGAAATTGCGGCTGGCATGATTGGTGAGGGAGCCGATGTTCTTTATGCTGCTGCAGGCTTTACCGGGGTTGGTGTCTTGAAAGAAGCTCAGGAGAAGAAAAAGTTTGCCATTGGGGTAGACAGTGATCAATACTTTTTTGCTGAAAAGGCGATCATTACTTCTATGTTAAAAAATGTGGACGTGGCCCTTTATGAAACCGTTAAGGAGTTTAAAGCTGAAAAGAAGCTTTCAGCAAAGCAAATTGAGCTTGGAATGAATGAAAATGGCGTAGGGCTTGCCCCCATTAGGGTCATTAAACTCACTCCAGAACAGGAAAAAAGCCTAAAAGATCTGGAAGAAGAGTTATCCAGAGATGAAGTTTCAATTCAGTTAGATTAAGACTGCAACCGGGGGAGCAAACATGACGATAAAAAAGAAATTACTGCTTAACTTGTTATTGCCAATTGGGCTGGCCATTGTGATGATTCTATTTATCATTTACAGGATGCTGATGGTCCAGGCCTCAAATCAGGATTACGTACAAGTGCTGTTAACGGTCCAGAATCTCCAGGCCGAAACCTCAGCCGTTAAGCAATCGCTGAGCAATTTTTCCTTCAATCCCACCGAGGGAAACAGGCAGGAAGCCATCACGATTATGAAAGAAAATTCAGAAACCTTTAAAAAGGCAAACAGCCTGATTAATCAGGAAGAAAGCAGGCTGGTATTAGAAAAAGCATTTGGAAAGTTTGCGATTCTGCAAGAAGAAGCAAATAGCGCGCTAGAAGGGAAAATAAGTGCAGAGGTAAAAAGGCAATCTCTTCGAAGCGAGGGAGTGCTGAACGATCTTCACTTGCTCGATATTTTGGTGAATGAACACTATGATTTTTTACAAAGAGATTTGAAGAATCAGATTCAGTTCATCATCCTTACTGCGATTGTGGGCAGCATCCTTCTCGTTGTGGCAGCGGCAGGAATTGGCATCAGGCTGACGAATTCCATTACAAAACCATTGAAGCAAATTGCAGCGAACGCTCAGGAAATTGCCAAGGGAAACTTAATGATCGAGAAAGTGTTTTATAACCAAAAGGACGAGTTAGGGACATTAAATGCTTCATTTGATCAGATGACCATGCATCTGACTTCTTTGCTTCAAAAGGTCAATATGGCAAGCAAGGAAGTGGAGCAATTTGCAGAGGAAATAGAGCGAGAAAATCACTCCCTGACGGAAATCTCCAATCAGGTAGCGATATCAACAGATGAATTATCTGCTGGGGCACAGACTGTTTCAGAGGATTTGCAGCAATCTGTTCAGCTCATTGATGATATGGATAAGGAAATCATGCACAATCTTGACCATTCTCAAGAATCTTCACATTACAGCCAGGAGGCGGTAAAGGCAATAGGTGAAGGGCGGAAAGTGATTGAAGGCCAAAAGTTGCTGATTACCGAAAATAATAGCGCCTCCCATTCCATTAAGGAAGCGACAGACCAGTTCGTTGGGTATGCAGCAAAAATCGAGGATATGGCGTCATCCGTATCTGCTATTGCTGCCCAAACAAATCTGCTGGCATTGAATGCAGCAATTGAGGCGGCAAGGGCAGGGGATGCTGGTAAAGGATTCGCGGTAGTGGCTCAAGAGGTCAGAAAGCTTGCAGAAGAATCAAATACAGCTACAGCTCAGATTTTTGATATGGTCAACCTGCTGAAGGCTGGTCTGCAAGAAATTGCCACAGCTGTTAATAAAGGCGGTACAATCGCTGAGGAGCAGATGGAGTCAATGGACTTAACAATGGCTGCATTTGAAAATATTGAGACAGTGGTTGATGGAATCTCAATTAAAGTCAATCAATTAGTCCAGGGGATGGAAACATCGAAAGCATTGGGTGCTAAGGTACTTGATAATGCGGAGTCTATCAGTGCGGTTGTTGAACAAACCGCTGCAGGCAGCGAGGAGATTTCAGCCTCAACTGCAGAACAGCTTTCAGCCTTCGGAAATCTTTCCAAAAAAGTAACCGACCTCCGCAAGTTGACAAATGATTTGAATATTTCGGTTTCCGTATTTAAATTTAAAAGGTAAAATGAAAGTATCACGGCTGCCATGCTGTGATACTTTTTTATTTGGCAATGTTAAGGTTATTATTGATTTTGGCACTATATTGATTAGAGCTGAAGGCGAGAGACAGCCGGGGAAAGGGAGCGTTTCGAGCGTCAAACAACAGGAAGAAAAACAGAACTTAAAATTAGGGAAAAAGAAGATTAATAGATACACAGCATTTTAATTCAGAAAAGAAGGTGAAGGGTATGAAACAGGCAGATATATTTTTAGCGTTTTTTCGGGTAGGGATTCTCGGCTACGGAGGAGGGCCCTCCTCAATCCCGCTTGTACATAAGGAAGTTGTTGAAAAATATAAATGGATGAACTCTGATGAATTTAGCGATATCCTTGCCTTGGGAAATGCTTTGCCTGGTCCAATTGCGACGAAGATGGCCGGGTACATTGGCTATCGCGTTGGCGGGATTTTAGGGATGCTAAATGCACTAGCAGCGACGATGGTGCCGACAATCATTCTGATGATTCTCCTTCTGACGGTCCTTAATTCCTATAAGGATGAACCGTGGGTAAGCGGGATGACAGAGGCGGTCGTTCCGGTTGTAGCAGTAATGCTGGCTGTTTTGACATGGGATTTTGTGAAAAAATCCGGAACATCCAAGCTTGGATGGAAATGGACTTTGCTTGCGCTGGCCGGAAGCTTGCTGCTCCTTCAATTCCTGCATCTGCACCCAGCCATATTAATTTTTGTTTTATTATTAGTCGCATTACTTAAGAAGGACTCTTCTTCTGAAACTGAAAAAGAGGGAGGGGAGCAGTAATGATTTATATTAAAATATTTTGGGCTTTCTTTATCCCTGGAATTTTAGGCTACGGCGGAGGTCCGGCCTCCATTCCGTTAATTGAAAATGAAGTAGTTGACCGCTACGACTGGATGACGGTTAATGAATTCAGTGAAGTGCTTGCGATGGGTAATGCCCTGCCAGGACCAATCGCAACAAAAATGGCAGGCTATATTGGCTATACTGAGGGGGGAGTCCTCGGTGCGGTTGTCGGAGTGTTTGCTGCAGTAGCCCCTTCCTTGATATTGATGATCGGCTTGCTCGGACTGCTGATGAAATTTAAGGATTCTCCGAGAGTCAAACGGCTTACCCTTGTCGTCCGTCCAGTCATTGCTGTTTTGCTTGGGGTCATGACATATGATTTCTTTTTCTCTTCCTATGAAGGGGTCGGACTGCTGCAGACAGTCCTAATCGGCGGCTTGAGCTTTTTGCTTATGGAAAAAATGAAAGTGCACCCTGCCTATGTCATAGGTGGAGCGCTCGTATATGGAGCCCTTGTTTTATCTTAAACAAGGGTTTTTTTGTTGGTTTTGCATCATGATTCCTGAATTTAACTGATAAAAAAGGAATAATACAGAGACGAAAAATGAACTTTTGAATGCAAAGCAAAAAGCTCTGCCAAAAAACTATGGAAAAATTTTCACCTTACTCCCGCATAGATGAAAGCGATACCATCTATTTGATTTCAAAAATACTATATTGACAAACAAATCAGAAGGTTTTATGATTTCAATTATCAAATTAAATAAGTAACTTATCAAGAGTGACCGAGGGATTAGGCCCTATGACGTCCGGCAACCTCCTTTTAGGAACGGTGCCACTTCCTACAGAATGATTTCATTCTGAGAGATAAGTCGTATATATTTTTTACGATGCCTCTTTCTGTGAATGAAAGAGGCATTTTTTCGTTTAAAGATACGAAATGTTTATACAGAGATTCCAAGGAAATAAGAACGTTTTGATAGGGGGGCAATACATGATCGAAGTTAGAAAATTGGTCAAGGTGTATGAAACGAAAAGTGGGACTGTAAAAGGTGTTGATGATGTTTCGTTAAGGGTGAACAAGGGCGAGGTTTATGGAATCGTCGGCTACAGCGGGGCAGGAAAAAGTTCATTGCTAAGATGCTTGAATCTTCTCGAAAAGCCTACCTCAGGCGAGATTATCATCGACGATGTGGAGCTTACTTCGTTAAATAAAAGTGACCTGCGCAAAGCGCGTTTAAAAATCGGCATGATTTTTCAGCATTTCCACCTAGTCAGTGCCAAAACCGTCAGTGAAAATATCGCTTTTGCATTAAAAGCAGCTGGGACCCCAAAAGGTGAGATTAATGAAAGAGTAGTCGACCTTCTGGAGATGGTGGGACTTTCAGATAAAAAAGATGTATACCCTGCACAATTGTCGGGGGGTCAAAAACAGCGTGTTGGCATTGCCAGAGCACTTGCGAACAACCCTTCAGTCCTGCTGTGCGATGAAGCTACTTCAGCATTGGACCCAAGCACCACAAGATCGATTTTAGCCTTATTAAAAAAGATAAATCTTGAATTAGGAATCACAATCGTCCTCATCACTCACGAAATGGAAGTGGTCAAGACGATTTGTGACAGGATGGCTGTCATGCAGGATGGAAAAATCATTGAAGAAGGAAATGTGTATGATGTGTTTGCCAACCCGAAGCAGCTGCTGACAAAAGATTTTGTCAACTCGATCCTTCAGTTTGATCTCCCAGTAAGGTTGCTTGAGGAGCGGAAAGGCAAAATCATAAAAATCTATTTCCAGGGTGCGATCGCTGAGCAATCCGTCATTTCTGATGTGTTCCAAAATTTTAAGGTGAAAGGAAATATCCTGCATGGAAAAATTGAATACATACAGGATATCCCGCTTGGAATTTTTATCATGGAGATTTCAGGTGACAAGAACGAGCTTGATCGTGCTATTGAGTATATCGCATCAAGAACAAGAAATCTGGAGGTGATTCATGATGCTGCCTGAGAGTCTGGTTTCACTGCTGCCGGAATTGAACAAAGCATTCTTTGAAACGATTTATATGGTCGGAATTTCTATCGTTGTGTCGATCGTCATTGGGCTGCCAACGGGGGTGCTGTTATTTGTCACAGATAAAGGCTTATTCCTGGAGAATCAAATTTTTAAAAATATCGCGGGCTTCCTTGTAAATATGATTCGTTCAGTCCCATTTATCATTCTGCTGATAGCCTTGCTGCCATTGGCAAACCTTATTGCCGGCACGACAATCGGGCCAACTGCAGCCTCGGTGTCGTTGTCGGTAGCTGCCATTCCTTTCTTTGCAAGAATAGTAGAGCAAAGCTTCCGGGAAATTGATAAAGGGGTAATTGAGGCGGCAGTGGCAACGGGTGCAACTCCGTGGATGATTATAAAAGATGTGCTCATCCCAGAAGCTCGTCCAGGAATTGTCCAAGGAGTGACCATTACCATCATCAGTCTTGTTGCCTACTCAGCGATGGCCGGGATTGTCGGCGGCGGAGGAGTTGGCGACCTTGCAATCCGTTTTGGGTACTACCGCTATGACAATACCATCATGATTACTACTGTTATTATTCTAATTTGCCTTGTCCAGCTGATTCAGTTCGGCGGGGACAAGATTGCAAGATTAGTAGATAAAAGATAAAAAAATTGGGGGTTATTTTAATGAAAAAGCTTGTGTATTCAATTATTTTATTATTAACAATCGGATTGCTTGCAGCATGCGGCAGCGATTCAGCTTCAAATGGAGAAGCGAAGGAAGACAAGAAGGAAGTCACATTTGGAGCGACTTCTGGCCCTTACAGTGATATGGTATCTAAAGCAATCAAACCATTGCTTGAGAAAAAAGGATATGAAGTGAAAGTTGTAGAATTCAGCGATTACATTCAGCCTAACTTAGCTTTATCAAAAGGGGACCTTGATGCAAACTTATTCCAGCACAAGGTGTATATGGAGAATTTCGCAAAAGAGCATAACTTGGAGTTATCAGAACTTATTGTTGTCCCAACGGCTCCAATGGGAATCTATTCAAAGAAATTCAACTCACTTGATGAAGTAGCAGAAGGTTCTGCCATTGCGATTCCAAATGATCCAACAAATGCAGCCCGCGCATTCTTGATTCTTGAAGACGCTGGTTTAATCACCCTTGATCCGAACGCTGATCCATTGACTGTTTCTGAAAAAGATGTAAAAGACAACGTCAAAAATCTGCAATTCAAGCCAATTGAAGCAGCGCAGCTGCCAAGAGCAGTAGAGAGTGTAGATCTTTCAGCCGTTCCAGGAAACTTTGCACTAGCAGCAAAAATGGACCTGCTTGATGCTCTGCA
>NZ_JBAVFI010000581.1:0-5087 GCF_049588175.1 Mesobacillus sp. | reverse complement strand
AAAGAGCCCGAGTGAATATCTAAACCCAAGAATGAGTTTTTTTGATAAAACCAATGCTTAAACCTGGAAGCAAGGGTTATTGTTTTACAATAATTTGGAAAAAGGGTTAAATAAGAGAGAAGCTTTTTTTATACATAAATCGTTTGGTGCAAAAGGATAGGGGGAGAACTATGGAGAAATTGCGGCGAGCTGCCATAATGGCCATGTGCGTGCTTCTGCTCTCTGCATGTACATATAAGACTGCGGAAGAAGCAATCCAAAATGATATTCCGTTCAACATCAAACAAATCGTGCATAAGGAAAAGGTAAAGGATGGCTGGCTGGTTTTTTACACAACCCAACAGAAGGATGGGACCAACAAATTTGATGCGCTGGCAGTTGCCTATATTAAAGGCAGCAAAAAGGATGGCTGGGAAAATGCAGGGCATAACCACTGGACTTATTACAAGAATGATTTTATGATTTTATATGCCGACGTTTTCCATACCTATCAGGAAAATGGCAAATTGGATAACAAGCTTCCCGTTGTTTTTGGAAAAATTGTCAACCCGGATATACGATCGGTAGAAGCCGCGGGTGCCGACGGAAAATTCACCAAAATCAACATCATCGAAAAGGGCAATGAACGTTATTATTATGCTATAGGCGATTATAAAGAAGTGAGAGCGCTGGGGGCGGACGGTAAAGAGATGGACCGCCAAGGAGAGAAGCAGTAAAAAGGATGGTTCCAGAAGGAGCCATCCTTTTTATTTTAACTCTGACTGCTATTGATGACCGTTCAGACATCAGAACTCGTTGAAAAGTTACCATTTAAATCTCTATCATTTACAAATACATATTCTTGAAGGAACTCGTCAAGCACCTTCTCATATTCCACGCGATTCTGGCTGTAAGACTGGGCATGAAGTCCGTTTTCAGCCATATACAATTTCTTCGGACCTTTTTTCTGTTCAAACAATGCCTCGGTCATAGACGGCAGGATGAAATCGTCCTTGCGGCTGTGGATGAAAAGAATAGGGTTTTTGATGTTTTCGATGACTGAAATTGGTGATACGTCACTGAGTGAGTATTTGTCACGAATGCGCACAAACAAGCCGGCAATTGGCAGAAGAAGCCTTGTCGGAAGCAATTTGACCTCGGATTTCACCCGATAGGCAAGCTGCTGGCTGAAATCAGAAAAAGGGCAATCAGCGACATAAAAATCTGCGCCATCTTCAAGGATGCCAGCATATAGGAGAAGTGTTGCAGCCCCCATTGATTCTCCATGGATGCCAAGGAGTAGATTAGGACCTTTTTCCTCCTTAAGCCAGTCAACGACCGATTTCAAATCGAATTTTTCATAGTGGCCATAACTGGTGGTCTTTCCGCCTGATTCACCGTGTCTGCGGTGGTCGTAAATGACAGCGTTAAATCCTTTTTCCAGAAAAAGGTTCATATATTTGACTGAATTCGTTTTGCTCTGTGTCACTCCATGGGCAATGATGATATAGCGGTTAGTATCATGTGGTTCGACAAGGACGGCTTTCAGGGAATAATCAAAAGAAGACGGGATGGTCACTTCTCTTTTCGGCAATGCATCATATTCCTCAGGACGCAGATGGCCGGCTTCTTTTTCCCGGTTGAATATTTCTTTATCATCCTTCTTTTTCAGGAACATTACTTTATTAGAAATAAAAACCCCAAGAGAGGCAAGCACGAGCAAAAATGAAAATAAAACACGGAACGCCTTTCTCACACTCAACCCTCCGAATGCATTTTTCTTTATTTTACCATTAGAAAGGAAAATACAAACATAAAAAAGACCGCAAATAAGCGGTCTATAATAAACTTTTTTTGTCCGTTCTATGTACGGCTGCTTGCGAACGGACCAATTGGACGCCAACTTTTTTTATTGCTGTGAATTCTGGCGTTTCGTCGGATGAAGCGCTTTTTCCAAATCTTCTGCAGCTATTTGCTGCTTAACATTATCTGCGTTAGGTTTTCCTTGCTGGCTGTATCCTTTATCGCGTTTTTGGCTCATAAAAAAATCTCCCTTCTTCTAAATCCTTCACCTATAAGATGAGTTTGAAGAAGGCAGCTTATACAAAAAAATTAAACGCTTACAGAATTCATGCGGAAATAAGTACTTTCAATCGGCCTGGAAATATGGGGCTTAATGATTTCAATCGCTTGAAGCAGTTTGTCTAGATCGACTCCAGTATCAATTCCCATCCTGTGTAGCATATAGGCAACATCCTCAGTAGCTGCATTGCCGGCTGCCCCAGGTGCGAAAGGACAGCCGCCGAGACCGCCTGCTGACGTATCAAATCGGGTGATTCCAGCCTGAAGGGCGGCGAATATATTGGCGAGGGCCAGTTTTCTTGTGTCATGGAAGTGGGCTGTCAACAATAAATCAGGGAAAGAATGCTTCAATTTCGTAAACAAAGAATAAGATTCATGAGGCGCAGCCATGCCGATTGTATCGGCAACACTCAGCTCATCAACCCCGGCCTGCACAAATTCTTCACAGAGTGCCAATACGGCATCCTCGTCAATCTTGCCTTCATACGGGCAATAAAAAGAGGTTGAAATGCATGCGCGGACAAAATAGTCTTTTGCCTTAAGCTCAGCGATCAAAGGGGCTAGTTCGGCAAGGCTTTCTTCAGTTGTCTTGTTGATGTTCTTTAGGTTGAAGGTATTGCTGACACCGACAAAGACGGCAACCGCTTTGCAATCGGTCATATAAACACGCTCGATGCCCTTTTTATTTGGTGCAAGGACGATGTTTCTAGTAGAGCTGTCTAGGCAATCAGAAACAATCTCGGCAGCATCTCCCATTTGCGGCACCCATTTTGGCGATACAAATGAGGTCAGCTCCATCTCTTTAAGACCAGCATTCTTTAGAGCGTAAATAAATTCTTTTTTAACTTCAGTCGGAACAAAGCTTTTTTCGTTTTGAAGTCCATCCCTTGGTCCGACCTCGATTATTTCAACCTTTTCAGGAAGCTTTAGCATATTAGATCCCCCTCATCTTTACATATCTCCATTTTAAATAGAAAATTTTTAAAAATGCAAGAATAACAAAAATTTTGATAAAATAAAAGGAATTTAATAAAATCAATAGAAGTTAATACCATGTGAACATCAGAGAAAGGGTGAGCAGTTTGGGTAAAACCGAAGCAGTGATCGTATCGGCGGTAAGAACCGCGATCGGCAGCTTTAATGGCAGTTTAAAGAACATTTCTGCGCCGGAATTAGGAGCCGCAGTAATTAAAGATGCACTACAGCAGGCAGGCGTACAGCCAGAGCAGGTGGATGAAGTGATCATGGGCAATGTCCTCCAGGCAGGGCTTGGCCAGAATCCAGCGAGGCAGGCTGCGATAAAAGCGGGGCTTCCTGAAAGCGCTTCCTCAATGACGATTAATAAAGTATGCGGTTCCGGCTTGAAGGCGGTCCATTTAGCTGCACAGGCCATCATTGCTGGAGATGCCGAAATCGTTGTTGCCGGCGGGATGGAAAACATGAGCCAGGCACCTTATCTATTAAAAAATGCACGTGACGGATTTAAGATGGGCGATCAGAAGCTTGTTGACAGTATGATTTCCGATGGATTATGGTGTGCGTTCAACGATTACCATATGGGTGTGACGGCAGAAAATCTATGCTCTAAATATGAAATCGGCCGCAGCGAGCAGGACGAATTCGCGGCAGCCAGCCAGGATAAGGCTGTAAAAGCAATAGGAGAAGGCAAATTCAAGGATGAAATTGTGCCGATTCAAATCCCACAGCGTAAAGGCGACCCACTCGTATTTGATACAGATGAGTATCCGAAAAAGGGAACAACAGCTGAAAAGCTCGGCGGTTTGCGCCCAGCCTTCAAAAAGGATGGCAGCGTGACGGCCGGAAATGCTTCTGGAATCAATGATGGTGCGGCAGCATTAGTTGTCATGAGCCGGGAAAAGGCAGAGGAGCTTGGTCTTAAGCCGCTTGTTGTCATCAAAGCAAATGCAAGTGCGGGTGTGGATCCAAGCATTATGGGAATCGGTCCAGTTACAGCGGTTAAGAAAGCATTGGACAAAGCAGGAATGTCTCTGGATCAAATGGAGTTAATTGAAGCCAATGAAGCTTTTGCGGCGCAATCCTTGGCCGTAGATCGCGAACTTAATTTTAACAAGGATATTTTAAACGTGAATGGCGGTGCGATTGCGCTTGGGCATCCAATTGGCGCGAGCGGAGCCAGGATTCTTGTGACATTGATCCACGAAATGAAGCGCAGAAACGCCAAGACAGGGCTGGCTACACTGTGTATCGGAGGCGGACAGGGCGTCGCTACAGTAGTGGAACTCGCGTAATATCCTATTTTGATGGAAAAAGAAATTTATCTTACTCAATTAAATTTACTATCTAACTCAGCGTTCGTCAGGACTGCTGACGGCGCTTATGCTTTTCGTATAAAAAGGAGGAACAGCGAATGAAAAGAATTTGTACATCCTTTCAAGAAGCAGTAGCGGATATCCATGATGGAGCAACCTTGATGGTTGGCGGTTTCGGTCTTTGCGGTATTCCGGAAAACGCGATTTTGGCCCTTGTTGAAAAAGGGGTAAAAGACCTGACCGTCATCAGCAACAACTGTGGTGTTGATGATTGGGGACTTGGTTTGCTTCTGAAAAATAAACAGATTAAAAAAATGGTAGGTTCCTATGTTGGGGAAAATAAAGAGTTTGAAAGACAGGTATTGTCAGGAGAAATCGAAGTCGAGCTGATTCCACAGGGGACTCTTGCGGAAAAAATCAGGGCAGGAGGCGCTGGAATACCGGCATTTTATACCCCGGCCGGCGTAGGGACGCCAATCGCCGAAGGAAAGGAAACAAGATTATTCAATGGCAAGGAATATCTGCTCGAAGAAGCACTGACCGCTGATTTCAGTATTGTCAGAGCATGGAAGGGAGATAAAATGGGCAACCTCGTTTACCATAAAACAGCGAGGAACTTTAACCCGATGATCGCTGCTGCTGGAAGAGTAACGATTGCCGAGGTAGAAAATCTCTATGAAGCGGGCGAATTAGATCCAAACTCGATCCATACTCCAAGCATTTATGTCCAGACAC
>NZ_JBAVFI010000580.1:0-1958 GCF_049588175.1 Mesobacillus sp. | reverse complement strand
CAAAAGAAGATAGCTGCTGCTAATTTGGAAATGGTTTGAAAATAAGCAGTATTTGCAAAAAATGAACTGCTAAAAATTATAGAAATAAGCAAAGTTGTCAAGATCAGTATCCTAAACCATAAAGGTTCTTTTAGGAATTGAGTAACCATAAATTTTATCCGCTGCATGACCATAAAACTCCCCTCAATTGCTTTTTAATTAAAGGTATATGTTGGTGCTTCAAAAGTATCACTTATCTCTACAGTATGTATGAAAAATGGTTGAAAGGGATTTAACTGATAAGCTTCTTCGACTAACCACTTTAGTTCAATACCAATAATGCGACTATTTCATAGAATGAGTGTTAATTTTCTATCCTATTAAACTGCTGATTGTTTTTCAGAATGTTGCTTTGGAGTAATTATTACCCCCGAAGCAGTTAAAACGCCTAATATAACTAACACAGCCCCCAAAATTTGAAATACCGTTATCGGTGTTCCAATGACAAATGAAATGATCATCGTTACAACAGGAACAAGATTAAAAAATAGTGATGTTTTACTTGCACCAATCTCCTTTATCCCCTGATTCCACCACAGGTAGCCCAAAACACTTGTAAAGAAAGCCATGAAGGCAATTGCGCCCCAAGCTCCAACTGGAATGTTCGGTAAAGAAACAGGGCTTGAAGTAAATAAGGAAACCACTATTAAACTAACAGCACCAGTAATCATCGTATAGGTGGTGGTAGATAGCGGTGTAGCGTCCTTTATAAAAAGACGTCCAAGTACACCATAAAGTGCCCAGCAAACGTTTCCAGCAAAGATTATTAAATCACCGCCTGAAATTGATAGAGTTTTAACAGTCTCAATAGAACCGTGTGTAATAACTAACAAAACACCGATTAGAGCAAAGAGTATACCGATTACTTGCTTTTTTGTAATACTATCTTTCAATATAATTCGTGCGAAAATCGTCGTTAATAAAGGATTCAGTCCCATGATTAATGCCCCATTAACAGGCGATGTATATTTCAAACCTACAAAAAACAACGAATTAAATCCAAAGATTCCTCCTACTCCAAGAACAATATATGAAATGGCATTCTTTTTTAATTGCCTTTTATTTATACCTTCCGAGAAAATTAAAATAATGAGCATTACCACTGCGGCTATACCGAAACGCCATGCCGCTGCAGATGATGGAGAAAAATATCCTACTGTATATTTTGCTAGATTAAAGGTAGCACCCGTAAAAAGGGAGAAGCCGATTAACATCAGATATATTTTCAAATGCTTCATTTGGTTTCCATATTCAGGATGGAATAATAGGTATCTAGTTTTCCCCTAGCTGTTGAAATCACTTCATCAAGTTCCTTCTTTTTAATTTCCATTTTCGTTAAGTGTTTTGTTAAAATCTCGATACGTTTATTAATAGAAGGAGTAAGTTGTGACGATTTCACATCGGAATTAATTTTTTCTAAAATACAACCGTCTTTGATAAACTCATTAACATCCTCTAAAGACATTCCTGTTTCTTTTAAACTTTTCAGGAACATCATGAATCGAATATCAGTTTCCGTATAAAAACGCCTTCCACCCTCTTGTCTTTTTGGTGGGGGAAGTAACCCAATCTTTTCGTAATATCTTAAAGTATAAGGACTAATACCAGACATTCCTGCAGCTTTACTAATGGGATACAAAAACATCATCCCCTTTCTTTTGATTAAAGTTAGTTTACAACTTAGAGTTTGCTCTAAGTCAAGTATTAATTTTCCATTCAACATTCATTATGACATGGGTGGGATATATAATGAGAAATGGTGGCCTTAATAATAATCACAGCCAAGGAAGATGAATGTATTTACACAGTCTATATGAACTGTTCGACAACAAATCCGAATGCTCCAAAAGGTATTTTTTACGATTACGATATTGTTTATGTGCTAACAGAAACTTCTACTTTCACAGAAGATGAGAATT
>NZ_JBAVFI010000579.1:0-1520 GCF_049588175.1 Mesobacillus sp. | reverse complement strand
CTTTAGTTGAGCATATGGAATTGTGGAATGTAGAATGATGTTTGGATCATAGGTATATTAACTGATTCTATTAATATGTTAAAAATTTAAATTGAATTAATTTAGAGTTTTTAACATATCATTATATATAAAATCGGAATATTTCAAAAAATAAATATTTTAGTTGTATCTAGCATTTTAGTTATTTATAATTGAAAAAAAAGACTTTTTTATTTTTTTGCAGTTTATGTAACCGGTTACATAAAAGGTGGGATTTTGATGGCGACAATTCGTGATGTGGCAAAATTAGCTGGTGTTTCAGTAGCAACCGTTTCGAGAGTATTGAACCAGAATGGCTATGTGAACAAGGAGACAGAAAAGACTGTCCTGCAAAGCATGAAGGAGTTAAGTTTTGAACCAAGTCAAATTGCCAGGAGGTTAGCAGGAAAGACAATGAAAACTTTATCATTGATCCTTCCTGATATATCAAACCCGTTTTTTCCCGAATTGGCCAGAGGCGTTGAGGATATAGCCCAGCAGCATCAATTCAATGTCTTTCTGGGCAATTCCGACAACCTTGAAAAAAAGGAAAAGTCTTATATAGAAGTTATGCAAAAAAAGAGTATCGATGGCTTAATTATTGTTTCCAACACGGTAGAGGAGGAAACGATTAGAAAGCTCCAAAATGCAAAGATTCCTGTGGTTTTACTAGACCGTCCTTTTACTGGCAATAATTGCAGCATTGTACGGGCACGTAATTCGGAGGGGGCCCAGTTAGCGGTAAAACATCTATTTGAGGTGGGTTGTAGAAAAATAGCGCATATTTCAGGCCCTGATAACATTAACCCCGCTTATGAAAGATTGATAGCTTATACCGATATGGTTTCTGGTCATGATTGGTTCAGCGAGTCCCTGATAGAAGATGGTGGCTTTGATATTAAAGGAGGGAGAGAAGCGATGAAGCGGCTGCTCCAGTCCAACGCGGATATTGATGGTGTCTTTGCCGGCAATGATTTAATGGCACTGGGTGCATTGAAGGAATTACTCCAAATGGGAATAAAGGTTCCTGAGCAAATAGCAATTTGCGGCTTTGACGGTATTCAGCTGACAGAATACACTGAGCCAGGAATCACAACAATTGCTCAGCCAATTTACGAAATGGGAGCATTGGCAACTGAAGTACTAATCAAGAAGATTCAAGGCGAGGAACATGAAAATAAAATTTTTGAATTACCAGTGAAATTGATACAAAGAAATTCAACAAATAAAAATCACGTACAAATGGGAGGCTTGGCATGGAGAAAAAAATAAACCTGTCTGGAGAATGGGATGTATTTGTTGATTTTTCAAAGCCTGTAGAACAGTATGAGGAAATTTCGAAAAATAGAAGATGGTCTAAGATTTCTGTTCCTGGCTGCTGGGAACAAGCTGAACGAGATAAAAAGTCTGACGGACCTGTTTGGTACCGGAAAATTTTCACTGTACCAGAAGAATGGAATGAAGGTTCAGTCGCCATTCATTTTGAAGGGGTCAACTATTAT
>NZ_JBAVFI010000578.1:0-3309 GCF_049588175.1 Mesobacillus sp. | reverse complement strand
CTAGGAATCCTTGCAATTCCTCGGTTCCGGTTTTCTCCAGCACACTTACGGCTATCACAGGCACTCCAAGAGCCACATCGGCTACCCGTTGGATTTTATCATCAAGCTCAGTTGTTAAATCTGCTTTACTTAATATAATCACTGGATTTGCTCCGCTCTCCCAGGAAAGAAGCAAATATCTTTCAATTCTTCGCAAGTTCAGGTCATCATTCAATGAATTGACGATAAAAACTGTATCTATATTGGCAGCAACAATTTGCTCTTCTGTTACCGCGCCTGCAGCTTTACGTGAAAACTTGCTATTTCTCGGCAATATCCCATGGATGGCGCCTTTCTTTTCACCTGGAGATTTTTTTATCGCAACCCAATCCCCTACAGCGGGCAGGTCTTCACGATTAACCGCATCATAAGTCATCCTGCCTGCAAGAGTACACAAATATTCACCATCCTCAAGCCATACCCTGTACAAATGCTTATGCTCTAATGCAACCCTCCCAAGCTCATACCCTTTAATCCTATATTCTTCAAAATTAATTTTAATTTCATCTGTCAAACCAATTTGTTCTAGTTTCATCATTACTATTTTTTCCTCCATCATGCTTATAAAATATAAAAAACCACAGGCACACACAGCCCGTGGTTTTTAAGCATGTAGACAAAAAGACAATCGTCGATTGATCCGCTTAGGTTAGTGGGCTGTGCAATAAGTAATAGTCAGCTTTAAAACAATTGATAATTTTCTCATTGCACTCCACCTGCCTCTCGTTTATTTAATTATAGTATATGGAAATTCGTTCCTGTTGTAAAGCCTATTTCTAATTTAAATTGCGGTTTATGACTCATTCACACCTGACATGCCCATTTTGCATATTTTAGAGTGGAAAACGAACACATTAGGAGTGAGGGGTATGGCTCATACAAGAAACCAGAATGATTACTTGCATAAAGCTGTCATGTATTCATTATTGGCTGACTATTATAAATACCTGGATCCAAATCTGCATGTCATGTATTATCATAAACACCTTCGAAACATGAGGAAAGCAGTCCAATTAATGCGCTCAGATACAGTTCCAGCACGACCGGAAACCACAATGCCTGGTAGGCTGCGTTTTTTGCATGCTGCTCCTGACGTGAAATTAATTGATATCTATATCAATGGCAGCCGTGTTCTGCGCGACTTTGATTATAAAAATAACAGCAGCCACATGCAGCTTGCTCCAGGGAAGTATCAGGTGGATATCTATCCTGCAGGTGAAACGGTATCGACGATCATCAGCAAAAAAATCACAATTGAACCCGCAAGAATTTATACGGCCGCAATTAGTGGTCCAGTCACAAAGTTAAGATTGCTTACATTTGAAGACCAGCCAATGACACCAATCGGTGAATCAAAAGCAAGGTTTATCCACCTGTCCCCAGATGCACCAGCAGTGGATATCGCAGGTGAAAATGGTGATATCATCTTCCCAAATGTTTCGTTCAGGCAAGCCACGACATATCTCGGCTTGACTCCGATGACCGTCACACTTGAGGTAAGAATAGCGGGTACGAAGAATACTGTCATGACGATACCTAATGTCAAGCTAGAGCCAAATAACCCATATTCTATAGTGGCAGTCGGTACGGTAAAAGGTGAACCGCCTCTTGAGGTTCTGCTATTGCAAGGCTGATTGCTTAAGGCCGGACCACCGGCCTATTTTCATTTTCAGTCCTTAAGTCAATAAACATTACCTTATTACATTAATAAAAAGACGCTCCATACAGGAGCGCCTAATTCGCAGGAACGAACAAAGTAAATTTGATGTTGTCTTTTTTAAGGTCGAATTCATTCACCCTTACCTTTATGTCACTTTTGAGCTTAAGCCTCTGCATGGATACATAAACTCTTTCCTCTTCCGGCTGTATACTGACTGCCTCAGGAAGATCATAGCTGTCGCGGACGAATTTAAGCACGGTGGAAACTGGGAGGCGCAGCCGTCCAACAGAAATGGATTTTTGATTCAGGACCAAATCCCCGTTGTCCAAAGCTTTTGGTTCGAATGTCAGCCTTAATTCCAATTCTTCACTAAAAAGCGGAAGCGTTCCATAAAGTTCTACTTCATTAGTCAGCAAAACCTGATAATCGATATTGCTGTTCTTTCCTTCTTCTTCAATATAATGGTTGATCACCCTGTTCAAATCGCGCTTGTTTGTTGCTACCTTAAAAGCCACATCCTCTGAATCCTGGATGTTTTTAATTGGCTCCATCTTTGATTCTTCAGCAGGTGATGCGATCAGGATATACAAAAATAAAATTACTGCAGCGATAAGCCCTAATAATATAAAAAAACCAATCTTCCATTTGTTTTTCATAAAACTTTTAACTCCTCTTCCCTATCTATTTGTGGTCAATTCACTTGGAAATCAACCACTTCCTGACTCAGGATTCCATATACCCTGTCAGCAATCAATTGATAGCCGCGGTCATTTGGATGAAAATAATCAGTATAAAGCAAGTTTTCTTCATTGTTAAGGAAAATATCATGAATATCGACAAAGTAGGCATTTCCGTCCTGTTCGACTAATGATTGACTTTGCCCATTCCATTGGTCTACGATCTGGTTCATTTCTTTCACATCAGCAAACCAATTGTAAAATGGATTATACAGTCCAATCAAAACGATCGGAGCCACTTGATTCTGCTTTCTAATTAAAGTGAATATTGATTGCAGCCGCTCCTTAAATATCTGTTGTTCAGCTTTGAAAAGATTCAATTTCAGACTGGAAAAATTCTCTTTTACAACCTTCATCAAATCGTTTCCGCCTATTGTCAAAATAATCAGGTCAGCATCCTCGATAGAAGATTGTATTTCTTTGCTTTCGAGTCTTTTAAGCAGCTGGTCTGCCCTGTTACCCCTCACTCCAAAATTTTCGAAATTCGCATTCCTGATGGTCTTTTCTTGTTCGAGCTGTTGAGCTAAATAAGGTATATAGCCTCCTGAGTTGGTACTGTCGCCCACTCCCTGTGTAAGTGAGTCTCCGGCAGCGACTATATGTAAATCCTTCGGAAAAAATGAAGAAGGCAAGGCATCCTTCAATTCCAATCCAGTTTCCTTAACTTTATTAAGATTCCCTTTTTGCAAGCTCTCAAACGAACTGCAAGAGACTAAAACAACGGCAAGAATTAAATAAAGTAAGGTGAGTTTTTTCTTCAATCCAGTTCACCTGCCTTTAAACGTATTCCTATTATAACAAATACGTCCCAACCTAAAAATTTTTATGGAAGATGTTTTTATATTAGGATAAACATAAGCAAAGGCTCTTTTC
>NZ_JBAVFI010000577.1:0-1698 GCF_049588175.1 Mesobacillus sp. | reverse complement strand
ACCAACTCATGCTGATATAGCAGTATTTCAGTCCAATTATGATTTAAAAGAAGGTATGTCTGAATTCAACAGTCTGATGAATAACCAATACACCTTTAATAATATTCCCGGTGAACAGACAGTCATTATACGTGCAAGCTTTGGAAATCAAGAATTTCATTATATATTTCCCATAATAATAGAAAAAACGATTTCTTATCAACATCAGCTTGCTGAAGAAAAAGGAAAATTAGCAGTATTGGAGATCCACGATGACAGCCAGCAACAGGATAACTGGTCCCTAGAAAAGGTAACAAATCCCTATATACACAAAGCTCAATCAAGGACAGCAAGAAGTGTAGAGGATGCTCAAGCGATGTTTCCAGAATTGGAGATTTCTACCCTTCCATATTATGCAGTATTTGATCATGAAAAAGTACTTTACCAGGTGAACGACCCTGATGAATTTGTTAAGTTGTTAAGAGTTGTCATTCCATAAGAAAAGCGCAAACGCCTTGTTCAGACCCGACAAGCGCTAGAGGTGGACAATTTCTTGAAGTGAATTTTATACTAACTTATCACATAATAATAGGATGGCGAGATTCGCCATCCTAGTTATTTATCAAACCTTTTGCAGCTGTTTCTCCAAGAATACTTTAACGACTGCCGCAGCTTTTTCTGGCATCTGCATCCACACATAAGCATGCAAAGATTGATCTAAAAGAGTTATTTCAAATGACTCCAAAAAACTGGAAAAATGGTGGAGATTCTGCTTAATCCTTGAATTGCTCCAATCAGCTTCGCTTGGCATAAATAAGACAGGACAAAAGATTTGCTTGTAATATTCCTCGAACAACATGTCCCAATAGCTATCCATATATTCATTCCTGACATGTTTTTTATAGAAATGGACAACACGGCCATCACTTGTTTCTTCCATACAGCTCTCTATAAAAGTATGAAAATATTCATTCCAAAGCCCTTGTTTTTCCAATGGATTTTTATAATGATGGACAAATGCTTCCCTGTTTGGAAAGATAATTTCCTTCCTTTCTGCGAGTTGATTTCGCAGCTTCTCCTTTTCTTGCTTAATTTCAAAATCATTACCATCCATCAAACCATATTCTCCAAATTCATTTGTTAAAGCTCCCTCACATACAAGCGATTCTATTAATTGTGGATATGTGGCAGCAAGGCTTAAGCCGACTTCTGCACCCATTGAACTGCCGACGACATGGCACCGAGTAACGTTAAATTCCAATAATAAAAGATGAAGATCCCCTGCCAAATCATCAATATGGTAGCCAGAACTTGGCCTATCGGATTTCCCATGCCCGCGCAAATCAGGAATAATCAGATTAAATTCTTCTTGAAGGTGTGGTACAACTCCGTTCCAAATAGCAGAGGTCCCCCCGCTAAAATGCAGTAAAAGCAGATATGGTTTTTGATCGTTTACTTCTGTATAACTAACATTTAAGAAAATGGAATTCTCCAATTGTATCTTTTTCTCTAACACGTTATTTTCCTCCAGCTGGAATAATAATTTTCAATATTCCGAAATCGTTTTTTAATAATAAAATACCACAGCCATAAGCTATGGTATACAGTTGAACGTTTTTTTCTAAATTTTTTCTTGAAAAGTAGATTATTGCTTTCCATGAATCAGCAGAAGCAAGCTAAAATGCATAGGAAGGTATATAAGAACTAGCATTATATTAT
>NZ_JBAVFI010000576.1:0-3772 GCF_049588175.1 Mesobacillus sp. | reverse complement strand
ATCAAATAGTCTGGTGGCGATGGCGAGAAGGTCACACCCGTTCCCATACCGAACACGGAAGTTAAGTTTCTCAGCGCCGATGGTAGTTGGGGGTTTCCCCCTGTGAGAGTAGGACGCCGCCGGGCACTCGAAAGAACAGCTGTTATGGCTGTTCTTTTTTTATTTTTAGGCTCTTTTCGTAAATTTTGTCGCTTACTGACACAAGAGAAAAAATCGGATACTGGATTTTCACGAGTTTTATAGCCTATTCGTTAAGGAGCAGCAAGATTTATTGATGCTAATAAGGTTTTATTGGCGAAGTTTACAACTTTTCTGGCGATAATTTTGGCGATGTTCGCAATTTTATTTATAGATATGGGATAAGCTTTATACTCGGATGCCCTGACAAAGCGACCTTTACGTTATGGAAAATATTTATCTAAGCAATATATATAATAATTAACCAACCCTAAATTGTTATAAGACATACAAGGAAATGGAAAGTCAATCATAAAATATAAAACAATTAAACTTTCTAAAATATTATTCGGAAAATTGTATACAAAAGGAAGCTCCTGGCAACAATAGGTGTACGGAGGTGGAGAAATTGGGTTCGCTTTTAGCAAAAGAACAAGTTGGGGAAACGTGTGTGGTTTGCGAACAGACTAAAACAGCTGGAATACACCTGTATACTTCATTTATTTGCACAGAGTGTGAGAGCGTCATGATCAAGACAGATACGAGTGATCCTCAATATAAATATTACGTAGATAAGTTAAGGAAAGTAACGAATCCTGAGATTTATAGTTAAAAGCTCTTTATAGGGCTTTTATTTTTTTTGCTCAAGATCAATGTTAAAATAGGTAAGTATGAATGAATAATGTATAAAAGGTGAGTATATGAAACAATCGAGAACACCTTTGTTTGACCAACTAATAAAACATAATCAGGAAAATCCCATTTCCTTTCATGTTCCTGGCCATAAATTTGGCGAAGTTTTTTTGGAAAAGGGAAAATCCTTTTTTAGTGATATATTAAAGCTTGATGCCACGGAAATAACTGGTCTTGACGATTTGCATTCTCCAGAAGGTGTCATTTTAGAAGCAGAAGAGCTATTAGCAGATTTGTATCGTACTCAAAAGAGCTTTTTTTTAATAAATGGCTCTACGGTAGGGAATTTGTCGATGATTCTTTCGGTCATAAAAGAAAACGATATTGTACTGGTACAGCGCAATTCTCATAAATCAATTATGAATGGCATAAAACTTGCTAAAGCCAATCCTGTCTTTATCAGCCCTGATTATAACCTGGAATATAAAGTTGCAGGAGGACTGAATATAGATGACATTAAGTCGGCTATTAATCAGTATCCAGATGCAAAGGCACTTATTTTAACATATCCTAATTATTACGGGTTGACTTATGACCTTAAGAGTATTATCGATTTGGCACATACTCATGGCATTCCTGTGCTGGTGGATGAGGCACATGGTGTGCATTTTATTGCGGGGGATTATTTTCCGCAATCTGCAGTGGAGCTAGGGGCCGACATCGTTGTGCAATCCGCGCATAAAACGCTGCCTGCGATGACGATGGGGGCATTTCTCCACTTTCAAAGCAGCCTGGTTTCTCGGGACCAATTACAGTTTTATTTACAGGCACTGCAATCCAGCAGTCCATCTTATCCCTTGATGGCTTCCCTGGATTTGGCGCGAAGCTATCTGGGTACATATAGTCTAGAGGATCTCACCTATCTTAGTGGAGAGATTGAAAGTTTCCGAAGTACAGTAAATAACATCGAGACGATTCGGTTATTGAGCCAAGATGATCCTTTAAAGATGACCATCCAGGCAGCAGGAACCTTATCAGGGTTTGAATTGCAAAAGATTTTGGAGTCAAAGGGGATTTTTACCGAATTAGCGGACCCATACAATGTCCTATGTGTGCTCCCTTTGTTAAAGAAAGGAATGAAGCACAGATTGCTGGAGGCTGCTAATAGCCTTGCCGCTGCAGCTCAGTCAATTCAGATGGGCCAGTCGATTAGTGAGAACCATTTCATAAAAAATAACGCGATTTCAATATTAGCTGTAGGTTATAAGGAAATGGAACACCAGGATACAGAGATCATTCCACTTGATACATCTGCCGGAAGAATCTGTGCGGAATCAATCATCCCTTACCCGCCGGGTATTCCACTTTGCCTTCCAGGTGAAGTGGTGAGGGAACAGGACTTACAGACAATTAGCTATCTGAGTAATATAGGTGCGAAAATCCAGGGTGGAGAGTTCTTGTCTGCTGATAAAATAAGAGTGTTTAAGAGTTGGGGGATATAAATGGCTAACGGAATATTTATAACAATTGAGGGACCGGATGGGTCAGGCAAGACAACGATTATTAATATGCTTGCTGAAAATCTTCAAAAAGAGGGGTTCGAGGTAGTGGCTACACGTGAGCCAGGAGGTATTGAGATTGCAGAGCAAATCAGGCAAGTGATCTTAGACCGTGATAATACGGCGATGGACCCACGCACAGAGGCGTTATTATATGCTGCAGCAAGAAGGCAGCATCTGGCTGAAAAGGTTAAGCCTGCTCTTGAAAAGGGAAAAATCATTTTATGTGACAGGTTTGTCGACAGTTCGTTGGCTTATCAGGGATACGCCCGCGGGCTGGGCATTGACGAGGTGTACTCGATTAATGAGTTTGCCATCGAAGATATGATGCCTCAGCTTACTTTATATTTTGATTTGGCTCCGGAATTGGGTCTGGAAAGAATCAATAAAAATAAAGGGCGGGAAGTGAATCGCCTTGATCTTGAGAATCTGGAATTCCACCAAAAGGTGAGAGAAGGATACATGATTCTTGCAGATCGATTTGCGGATCGAATTGTAAAAATTGATGCTTCTAGGGAACTCAATTCAGTATATGAGGATGCCGAAGCGAAAATAAAAGATATATTAAATAAATGAATAATTGAGACAAGCCTGATTGAATTTTAGGCTTGTTTTCATTTATAACGGCTCGTTAACAGATTAAGCTTTACTAACAGTGGCATCATTTGGAAGCGTTTGGGATTTTTAGTATAAATCATGTCTTGTCACGTGAATCCTGTTATAATGAGAATACAATTGTTACGGAATAAAAAAAGGAGGAACATGAATGAAATTAATTTTAGCCGTGGTTCAGGATCAGGACAGCAATCGTTTGTCGAATGCATTGGTGGACCATAATTTTCGAGCAACAAAAATGGCTAGTACAGGTGGATTCTTAAAATCTGGGAATACCACTTTTATCATAGGAACCGAAGACATCAGGGTTGAAAAAGCACTTGAGGTCATCAGGGATAATTGTAAATCCAGAGACCAGCTTGTGGCACCGGTATCTCCAATGGGAGGAAATGCAGATTCGTATGTTCCTTACCCAGTAGAGGTTGAAGTTGGGGGAGCAACCGTATTTGTATTGCCGGTTGAACAGTTTCACCAATTTTAACAGGAAGTACGCGGAGGTTTAGCAAGAGATGAAAATTAACCAGGATATGCGTGTTAATGTTGATAAAGTACGCCAAGACCAAAAGCAGCAGCCGGGGAGCGGAATCAATTTCAATGAATTGGTACAGAAGCAAGAACATAAAATGCAACTGGGACAACTGCAGCAATTAATGAAAGAGGTTGATTCAGCTGGTGAGCGGCTAGCGAGGTCCCGGACATTTAAAGATCTGACCAAGTTTAAAACCCTTGTTAAGCAGTTTGTTAAGGAAGCCGTCAATTTTGGGATGGAGCTTAAGCATTCGCATAGC
>NZ_JBAVFI010000575.1:0-5283 GCF_049588175.1 Mesobacillus sp. | reverse complement strand
TGAACCGGGTACGGAAAATGTCTTTCAGCTATTTTCAGTACAGCATCTATTAACATTAGGTGCTTTTGTAGTTGTGATTGTAATGATGTTCTTGTTCAGAAAAACATTCAGTGAGGAGTCTGCCAATCGAACAGCTCGTATAGCATTATTCCTGATTTTTATCCTATCCGAGGTGAGCCTGCAAGTCTGGCTTTGGTGGAGCGGACACTGGGCTTATCAATATTCCCTGCCATTGCATCTAAGCAGCATATCGCTAATCCTTTCAGCCATATTACTTTTGACGAGAAATTATCGACTATTTGAAGTAACATACTTTGCAGGTGTCGGCAGTGCTTTGCAGGCAATGATCACTCCGGATATTAGCCTATACACCTTTCCGCATTACAGATATATTCATTTTTTCATTTCCCATGGCGGAACGGTAATAGCTAATCTGTTCATGGTGTTTACAACGGAGTTCAAGCCAACAGGGAAGTCTCTTTGGAGGGCTTTTTTATGGTTAAACGGGTACACTATAATCATCTTTATTGTGAACTTCCTGATAGAAGGCAATTATATGTACATTTCTGAAAAACCCGTTAATCCATCACTCATTGATTATCTGGGGCCATGGCCATGGTATATTTTTTCTCTGGAACTCATTACACTTTTGACCTTTTCGGTTTTGTATCTTCCTTTCTGGGTGATGAATAAGAAAAATAATCAAAAAGCATTACTTCAAGAAGAGAAGTAATGCTTTTTGATCTTATAGATTCGTTTGGTTATACAATTTATTCCGATCAGCTGATAATGGCGGCTGCTCCAGCCATCCTCGTTTAATTAATAGATCCCTGCCTTCATCTGCAAAGGTAATAATTTCCGCAATGAATTTAGCATATTTAACAGCTAAATCTGACCTCATGGAAACAGATAAAGCGGTTGCCATTGCCTGTATGCCAATCTGATTGGAAGCAGAAATGAAGAACAGCATCAGCCTCTCAGAAAATGGGGATACAGTTGAGTTTGTTACCTCCATTGTCACAGGATGAATTTCCATTCCATCATTCATTTTCAGGAATTTATTGAATTGATCAATCTGTTTTTGCGAAAGTTTTTTACCCTTAAAAAGAAATTCCTTTATCTCCTGATCCTTTGAAGCCTGCAGGAGCCCCATAATCAATACAAGTCCAATACCCTTTCTTTCGATAGCAAAAAATAGTTCCGAGAGCTCAATTGCGTTAAGCGGCCTGCTGTCGCCAAACCAATTGCCGATCAGGGATGGCTCTTGCTTTATGATACTAGCCTGTTGAGGATATTCCATTTTAGGAGGTCTGTCATAAGTTCCTTTTTCTAGCATGGCGTTGAGAGATTTTTTATAGAGACTTACAGTTTTCGTCAAACAATCACTGTATAATTCCACAATATCTTGCCTGCCTACTTTTGACAAAGCATCGGCATAATAAACCATGATCATTTGACCGCCCCTGTAAACAAAGCTTAAAGCAAACAAATCGGAAAATAAGGCAGGAGCAGAAAAGTTATTATCTTCATCTGAAAAGCCTTTAGGAAGAGGAAAATTCTCCGCTTCAAAAATCTCTTTGATTTTTAAAACAAACTCTTCAGATAGAGTTAATGCCTCTTGAACAATCGGTTTAATTTCCGGATCACCAAGACCCTGGAGGAAATGCTTATAAAAACACCTTGTTGCCGTATTCTGTATATATGTAGACCATAAAGAAGCAATTTCCGCACTGGTCAGTTTGATTTTATTCTTATCCATTGCTTCAAACCCCTCGTTATATTACTTATTAGGTTGTTCTAAATGAAATGGATTATTCAGGTCGCCAGCCTTTACATCTTTGTGTTTTTGAATAGATAAAAAAAAATCCCCTTTCATCGCAATTGAGAAAGAGGATTTTATGCAATCTATATCGTTTTTTACAGGAATAACCCTACAATCGTTCCAGTTAAGACGGATCCCATTGTAGCCACTAACAATACCTTTAACCCAACCTTAGCTAACTGACTTGCCTTTTCACCATTGATAGCTTGTACAGTTCCTAAAATAATTCCAATAGAAGAGAAGTTAGCGAAAGAAATCAAGAATGATGATACGATCCCTACTGTCTTGTGATCCATTTTAGGAATCATTTTCATGAAGTCCATCATTGCAACGAACTCATTAGCAGCAACTTTTGTTCCCATTACGGAACCTGCTCTAACTATTTCAGATGAAGGGATACCCATCATGAAAGCGACTGGAGCAAACACATATCCAACAATTTCCTGGAACGTCATTCCTACTAATTTTTCAAGAATAAAGTTCAGCATCGCAAGCAATGCAATGTAAGTGATTAACATCGCGCCTACGATTAAAGCTGTTTTTCCACCGATTAAAGCGCCGTTACCAATTGCTTCGAATAAAGACTTTTCTGGAATCATTTCTTCGATGTCAATATCCTCATCTTCTTCTTTCGTTACAGGACTAACGATTGAAGAAAGGATCAATCCGGAGAATACGTTAATAGGCAATGCTACCAATACAAACTCTGCAGGAACCATTTGCATGTAAGCACCTAGGATCGAGCATGACACAGCAACTAGTGATGACGTAACAACGATAAACAAGCGGTTTGGAGAAAGCTTGTGCAAATATGATTTAACCGAAAGGATAGCTGTTGTATCCCCGAACACCATTGAGTTAACTGCCACGAATGATTCAACCTTAGGAAGGCCAGTAACTTTGGCCACTGCACCGCCAATGTATTTAATGGCTAATGGTAAAATTCTTGTATAAGTTAAAATTGAAAGTAATGCAGATACGAAAATAATCATCATTAGTACGTTGATAAAGAAGTAACCTTTTGTCGACAAATCACCGAATACGAATGCGATACCCTCATTGCCGAAAGAAAGAACTTTGTTAAAAACATCGACTATTGCTTGCAAAACCTTTTTACCGATTGCAGTGTTAAGCATAAACCATGCTATAAAAAACTGAACAGCCAGCATGATTCCAGCTGCGCGATAGTTTATGTTTTTCTTATCATTAGACATGAGCCAAGCAATACCTATGAGTGCAAGGATTCCTACTATTCCGATTAAAATTGACATATTATTTTCCCTCCATGAGCGTTTATTAGAGAATTGTTAACCATTCTCTATTCTTTGCTAAAAATATAACTTTGTTCAGAAAAGGCTTACATCAAATAAATAAAGGATACGAATTAGAGGACAAAATCGAATTTGATATATAAAAGGGCTATGAATCCTTCCTCTCTATTCACAAATCGTTAACGCTTTCATTTTCTCAATCATTATTTCACTATAAATATAACACATCTTTTGAACAATTGTTAAGGTTAATTTGAACAAAAATAAAACTCATTTTTTACCAATATATGAATTATCACCCTGAAAAACTTTTCCTTGTTAAAAAATCAATATTTATTTAAAAATATAGAAATTTTGTAAAATAAAGATAGAGCATTTGTAAAGATTCGCAATATTAAATTACATTTTTATAACACCCGCGTTACAAAGGTTCATTTAGCTGTTATTAAAGGTACTTTGCTAAAATTAATTAACATATTTTATTTCCCAAGAAAATAAGACTCGCTTGACAGCGGCTCTTGCCTCTGTCAAGCGAGTCTTAAATTCGATTTATAAGCAAAAAATATTTTGAAACCAGGGTATGGCCAAATTGAGGATTTCACAAAAAGACCGAACCTCACTTACTTTTGTTAGGTTCTAATAGAGATATAAAATTGCAGATTTGCAATTATATATACCGAATTCAGGTATTTCTTTATCTATAAGGGTTTTGTTTCAACTCCAGCATTTCCTAACAACGGGTAATATCAAGAATAAATATTACTAAAAAATAAATAAGCATAAAGTTTCCAAACGGAAACTTTATGCTTATTTTATGGAAATAAAAAATCCACCAACATATGTATTGGTGGAGACGGTGGGACGTGCTATTCCATGCTTTCGACATGGCACTGACTATATCTTGAACCTGACTGGCAGGTCCTCCGGCGTATTATGCGTTATTTAGTTTTACCCAGACTCCCGGGCAGATAACGCATCCTAGTACTGCCAATTTGGCAGCCTATAAGTCGATACACGGCTGTTGGATTGCTCCACATACCGCTCGGCATTGCCTTATCGCTACTCACGACTTAGGTTTCACCGATAAAGCCGGATTTTCACTTGCATGTTACCACGCAAGGCGACTAATTACTAATCGAACCCACGTCCAAAGATATTGGCACTTAAGCTTCTACGAGTGTAGTCGGCATATTGGCGCTTCGCTGGTCCATTTGCCTACCGACAGGCGGCCGGCCAGCTAGCCTGGTTGTTCTCTTCCTTCATCCTCAGGCGGTGGAATCCGGCGTAGCCCACTTAGAGTGAGTCCGCTACCCTACCACATGGGCGATGGAGGGGCGAACCGCTATGCAGTATTAAGCTGCGAAAGCGAAGTTGTTGTTAGTTTTGCCAGTTATAGGCGTTGACGTTTTAACGAGGCCGATCCCCTCGACTCGCCACCTAAGCTCAAACTACCCCTGTCGAATCCGTAACGTCCCCATATATAAAAGGTTGCCGTATCAATGATACAGACGTCAGGAGAACTCGGAAAGCCGAGCATAAGTTATGTTGTCACTCGCGGTGACAGTTATTATTATACCATATTGAGTGCTTATTTCAACTGGTACACTCTTCCTCATCTGACAAGCTACATTTTCTGGCGTTCACGGAATGCGCGCTCGATATCACGGCCTGCTTCCTTCTTCTTCAGCGTTTCACGCTTGTCATAGTCCTTTTTACCCTTACCAAGACCGATTAAAACTTTTGCGAAGCCATTTTTCAAATAAATCTTCAACGGAACAAGGGCATAGCCTGCTTCCTTCGTTTCACCAATCAGCTGGTTAATCTGGCGCTTGTGGAGCAGCAATTTTCTTGTTCTTAACGGATCATGGTTATATCGGTTTCCCTGTTCATATGGACTGATATGCAGGTTGTATAAAAACAATTCACCATTGTGGACCTTTGCATACGAATCCTTCAGCTGAACACGTCCGTTGCGGATTGATTTAATCTCTGTACCCTGCAGGACGACACCTGCTTCATATGTTTCTTCTATAAAATAGTCATGGTTCGCTTTTTTATTCTGAGCGACTACTTTTCCCTCACCTTTTGGCATAAAAACTTCCCCCTTCTATGTCTTATCATTTTAGCAAACATCCTCATCTCCCACAACGAAAAGCAGGAACCCTTGATCACTTCGGCAAGTGCAGCAGC
>NZ_JBAVFI010000574.1:0-4751 GCF_049588175.1 Mesobacillus sp. | reverse complement strand
GCATAAGACTATGAAAAAAACAATTTAACAACAAAAGGCCCCTTTCGATGAAAGGGGTATTTTTACGCATAAAAAAAGCACTACCGCTGAGTTAAATAGACTCGCTGTAGTACTTTCCTTTTCCAGTAAGTTCAGCATATGTCTGGCTGACCAATACAGGATTCACTCTTTTTTTATAAACTTGACCAGTTCTGGCATAGTTAAATTCCGGCGCGGCCTTTTGCATGCGTGCTATTGGTTGATGTTCCATTTCTTTTTTCAAAGGGCTCATGGCAAACAGCTCATCCTGGCCTCTTTGTACAGGATCTTCTTTGCGGATTCTTGATACTTTTCCTATTTGGAATGGATCGTAATCTAATCCTACTTCTCGTTCTGCATATTGCATATATTGATAATTCGTTACCGGAAGAATATATCCCATTATGTTTTCCCCCAAGCAATTATTTTTTGATAAATGATTTTCACTCTCACTATATCTTTCTAAAGATTTCCCCTTTTTCTGTCCGTAGTAAACCTACTATTTTACTTTTTGTTAAGCGATTAGATAACAGAACACATAAAAATATTTTTCAATTAAATTTTCTATTCTGTTAACCATCAATCTTAAAGAAAACAGCCTTTTGTTAAAAATCTTATTCTGTTATGATAAAGATTGTGCTATTTTTGGACGGAAATGAGGATTAAACATGAAGACGGCTAAATACAACCAACAGATCATCAGCCTCGAACAGTATAATCGTGAGGACTACCAGAAGCTCTATGATGATGGAAAAAAAGGCATGCTTACTTGTTCTGAATGTGGGGATCCAGTCCGCCTTTATTTAGGAATACAGAACAAGCCTCATTTCTATCATCATCTTTCGAAGAAGGAAGATTGCTTAGACCTAAACGATCCATCCTCACAGCCGGCCGAAGTAAAGGAAAAAATCGAATATATTGAAAAGAATGGATTTCGCATCCCTAAATCGCGATCGATTACTGCCGAGGCAGAAAAAGACCAAAATTTTATCGCTCCTCGGGAAATTAAGATTCCCTCACCTTTTACACCCATTCCTCCGGCTGAGCCAGGAGCTAAACTAAATTATTTAAGACAATTGAAGAAAGCTGGTACTCAATTTGATGGTAATCAGGAAGAAGCCATCATCAGTACAGATGGACCGTTATTGATACTTGCAGGTGCAGGAAGCGGCAAGACAAGGGTGCTCACAGCAAGGACAGCATTCATGCTTGAAGAAAAAAAGATTGCCCCTTCCTCCATTATGCTTGTGACTTTTACGGCAAAGGCAGCTTCTGAAATGAAAAAACGAATCACTCAGTATCCTGGCATGACCCAAGGCAGAGTTAATCAGCTTGTTGCTGGTACATTCCATAGTATTTTCTACAGGATTCTTTGCTTCCATGAACGTGAAAAATGGTCCTCGGACAAGCTAATGAAAAAGGATTGGCAGCGGGAACAAATTTTAAAAGAAGCAGGCAGAAAGCTACAACTCGATGAGAAGGAATTCGCTTATGATCTCGCACTTCAGCAAATCGGCCTGTGGAAAAACACGATGATCACGCCTGACAAGGTTAAACCAGAATCACCTTGGGAAGAAAAAGTGGCGCTCTTATATAAAGACTATGAATCTGTCAAAGAAAAACAGCGGATGTTCGATTTTGATGACATGCTTTTAGGCTGTTATAAACTCTTTAAAGAGCAGCCTGATATTCTTGAAAACTACCAAAATCGTTTTCAGTATTTTTTGATTGATGAATTCCAGGATATTAATAAGGTTCAGTATGAATTGATAAAAATGCTTTCCAGCAAAACAGGCAATGTCTGTGCAGTTGGTGATGACGATCAATCTATCTATTCTTTTCGCGGCAGTGATCCAGCCTATTTATTCATGTTCAAAGATGACTTTAAAAATACAAAATTAATCGTATTGAATCAAAATTACCGGTCTCCGCATGAGATCGTCGAGACAGCGAACACGGTCATCTCGGCAAATATCATTCGCCATGATAAGGAAATGAGGGCCCAGTTTTCAGGCGAATGTCCGCCGGTACTTTTCCACCCCTATGACGAGGAAGAAGAAGCGACAATGATCCTCACTGATATCCAGGAACGGATTGAAAAAGGTGCGCGACCAGGCGACTTTGCCATCCTGTTCCGTACAAATGCCGGCAGCAGGGCCGTGTTTGAAAGGCTGGTCAATTCGAGTCTGCCATTTCGTGTTGACCAGGATATAGAATCATTCTATGAACGTTTCATGGTAAAAGGTATGCTTTCTTTTTTAAGATTAAGCCTGAACACTGATGATTCTGACGCAGTGAAAAATATTCTTCCTTCCCTCTTCTTGAAGCAATCCATTTTTCGGGATCTTCAGGCAAACAGCATCCTGAATGATTGCTCAATGCTTGAGGCACTGGCACATGTAAAAACAGGATTTGCATTCCAGGAGCAGAAGCTCAAGAAGCTTATTCCAATTGTCCGTTCTCTCTCGTCGTTACCACCTGTAACAGCTATTGATATCGTTGAGAAGGACCTTGGTTACCAGGATTTCATAAAAAAGCGCGGAAACGAAGGCAATCAGCTTGAGAAGGGTTCGGACGACATCCGAGATATGAAAGTGGCAGCCCGCCATTTTAAAACTGTCGCTGAGTTTATCGAGCACACAGAACATATGACAGCTATGAATGCAGAGATAAAACGAAGCAGCAAAAACATCACAGACGCCGTTACCCTTAGTACAATCCATCGGTCTAAAGGCCTGGAATATGAAAATGTCTATATAATCGGTACTGTGGACGGGAGCATTCCGCATGAGTATGCTTTAGATTCCTATCGTAATGGAGATCCACAGCCACTCGAAGAAGAAAGACGCCTGCTTTATGTAGCAGTAACTCGTGCACAAAGGAACCTTTTTATCTCCGTTCCTCAAAGGAGACGGGGACGAAAGGCCAATCCTTCACGATTCCTTTCAAATTTAAAAAGAAAAATGCCAAATGAGGACCTGGGAGTTTAATTCCCAGGTCCTCATTTGCCATAAACAATTATTTTTTGTTGATCATCTTAGAAATCTGCCCAAAATCAAGCTGTTTTCCATCTTTAACAATTGATTCAACAATTTTGTCTTCCGTTTCCTTGTTTACAGGTTTATTTGCAATTTGAGATACACGGCGGATTACGCCCCTCACAGTTTGCTCATCTTTAAAATTCGCATTTTGCAATGAATTCGCGAGTTCAAAAACATCCTTCATATTGACGCCCGTCTTTTTTTCTATGTTCTTGAAGAAATTATTATCCATATCAAAATCACGCCTCCTTCTTAAGCCTACTCTATAGTATGAAGGAAGCGGAAAATGGTGAAAAAGCGGAGAATTATTTAGTCATTTCTCCGCTGTGCAGATGTTGTTCCAAAAAAATTATAAAGAAAAGAGCCGTTCTATCTTAAACGGCTCCTCCCAGTTTTCCATTAGTTGAAGAAACTCGCCCCAACAATAATTAACAAAATAAACAATACGACGATCAATACGAAGGTAGAACCGTTATAGCCACCGCCATAGCCATATCCGCCATAACCGCCGCCCCAGCCGCAACCGTAGCCCATTTTTCTTCACCTCACTTATTATTGACTCATTATCAATATATGTGAGTATCCCAATTCTGTGTGGGCGAGCTATTAATTCGGCTGATTACGGATTTATTAGACACTATGGAAGAAAGGAAATTGAATTCAGCCTTTTGGCTTAAAAATCAGTGCGCCAAGAAATCCAAATATGACGGCCGCAGATATTCCAGAGCTGGTTATTTCAAACATCCCTGTCAGTACGCCAACCAAGCCATGCTGCTCTGCTTCCTGAAGTGCTCCATGTACGAGCGAGTTCCCAAAGCTTGTGATCGGAATGGTAGCGCCTGCCCCTGCAAAATCAATCAATGGCTCGTACAATCCGAACCCATCCAGCACCGCTCCGATGACGACTAACAGACTCATTGTATGTCCAGGCGTCAGTTTAGCAACATCAAACAACAGCTGTCCAAATACACAAATAAGTCCTCCAATTACAAAGGCCCAGAAAAACATTGCTAGCAAGGCGATTCCTCCTTTTCTAATTCATCTCGATTGAAACTGCATGGGCAATGCACGGTATACTTTCCTTTTGCTGAAATGATAATGGCGATAATAAAGCTCCCGTCGCACAAACAAGGATTTTTCTGTAGACACCCTTTTGCATTTGATTCAGCAAGTGACCATACAAGACAGAAGCTGAGCAGCCAGCACCGCTGCCTCCGGACTGTACTGGCTGATCATCGTTATAGATCAGCAGACCGCAATCCTGGAATTTTTCTCTTGTTATGTTTAATCCAGCTTGCTGCAATAACTCAAAAGTTGTTTCCTGGCCGATGCGTCCGAGGTCTCCAGTGACGATCAAGTCATAATGAGCTGGTTCAATGCTGAGATCCTTGAAATGATTGATGATTGTATCCGCAGCAGCTGGAGCCATTGCTCCTCCCATATTGAAGGGATCAGAGAGTCCCATATCAACGACTTTCCCAATGGTCGCAGAAGTTGTGACAAGCTTGCCATTTTTGTCTGGATTGTCCGTAACAACAGCGGCCCCTGCACCAGTTACTGTCCATTGTGCAGTTGGAGGCTTTTGTCCCCCATATTCTGTTGGATAACGAAATTGCTTTTCAACTGCTGAATTGTGGCTTGATGCTCCTGTAATGGTTTTCTTCGCTCCTTGGTAATTCACAATAAACGAAG
>NZ_JBAVFI010000573.1:0-1819 GCF_049588175.1 Mesobacillus sp. | reverse complement strand
TTTAACCGTGAGTTTGTTTCCGAAGGGTGGGGATTGATAGCTGATTCTATCTGGGATGAAGTCAGGACAGAGGCAGAGGATCTTGCAAAGTATGATCAGCCTCTTGATATAAGTGGAATGGACATCGACCACAGAATGGTCAAGATTGCAGAGGAGAATGCCTTCGAGGCAGGGCTAGGCGATCTTATTTCCTTCAAGCAAATGCGAGTTCAGGATTTCACGACAAGAAAGGAATATGGAGTTATTGTGGGCAATCCTCCATATGGCGAGCGTCTTGGTGAGAAAAAAGCAGTGGAGGAAATGTACAAGGAAATGGGCAGAACATTTGAACCTCTTGATACCTGGTCCATCTACATGCTTTCATCAAATGAAGACTTTGAACAAGTATACGGAAAACCAGCAACAAAGAAGCGAAAGCTTTTCAATGGATTTATCAGGACAGACTATTACCAGTATTGGGGCAAGCGTCCGCCACGGGGTGATAAGTAAAACTGTTCTTTTCCATGCTATATCATGTTAAATAAGAAAAGCCGCTTCCATCAGGATGCGGCTTTTATAGGTTTTGTAACTAACAAATGGAAGGTTTTAGCACCTGCCTCCCCTAGAATAATTTGTTTATGAAAAAGCCGGCAGTTGCGCCTTTTCTTAATTCTTCCTCGGAAAGCGAATGCCTAGAGCGGAAACCAATATTAAGGTTAACAGAGCCATCCATGCTAATAAAAATTCGCACCATGTTGAATGAAATGATGCATTTTTACCTATAAAGATTTCTCATTTTTTTATTGTGCATATTTTCAGGGTAGCCTACTTTTTAAGCTTGTTCTTCTGGAATAATTTTATTAATTGGCGAATAAAATACATTTATCTTTGAAAGATTGGAGGGATGGCAATGAATTATTCTTTTATTGATTTCCATAGAATTTCAAAAGCACTGTCTTCATGCTCTGAAGCTTTGAAAAATGAATTTCAGCAAAATGAAGCTCAGTTTGCCGACTTGCAGGAAGCAGAAAATAACTTTCGCCAGGCATTGTCATTTGGCCTTTCAAACCCTAGATAAATACAAAGAAACGCTTGATTTCAAGCGTTTCTTTTTTTGTCTTTTTTATTATCCCTGCAGCATTCGTTTACCATCTTCAGTCATCATATCCGGGGTCCAGGCAGGCTCCCATGTTAATTGAACGTCTGCGTGATCAATTTCTTCCATGCCCATTACACAGTATTTGATTCCGCTCACAATGCTGTCATGGAGAGGGCAGCCAGGTGTTGTAAGTGTCATCAATACTCTTGCGGTTCTTGGCTCAGGTATATCTATATCATAAATCAGGCCTAAATCGACTACATTGATATTCAATTCTGGATCATAAACTGTTTTTAAATTTTCTCTAATTTTATTTTTTAGAACCGTCATATGAAATTCCTCCTCATTTTCTTACCACTTTGGCAATTGTCAGGCTGAATAAAGTCGCAGCGATTAAAAGCAGTCCCTGGCCAAAATAAAATAAATACATCCATTTTGCTGCAAAGGAGAAGACAAGGAAGCATACCCCGGCAGTGAACATGATGAAAAGCGGCAGGGCCATTTTTTCATCCATCATCTCCTTTAAGGAAGGGACTTTTTGTTTTCCAATCTCCTTGCTGTATTTGTGTGTCCACCATAAAAAGGGGACAATTTTATACAGGTATCCGATAATGCTGAAAGCAATCCAGGCAATTAAATATAAGAAGATTAAGGGTCCAGCTAATTTAGCAAGCAAACCCGCTGCACTGCTTAGGAATGTTAATAAATGAATTGCTGTGCCACATCCAATTGCCAATAGAG
>NZ_JBAVFI010000572.1:0-2237 GCF_049588175.1 Mesobacillus sp. | reverse complement strand
ATGTTAAAATGTTTTTTATGGAAGAAATGCTGTCATTTGGATATTGTCAAAAAGGGAGAGTTCTTCGAATGTCGATTAGTATACAAGGGAGAGCAGTATAATAAGGAGGGTAAGTTTGATGTTAAATCGCGTCATTCCACAATTTGGATTGCAGGTGAAATCCATTCATAATGTTGAAGATTCCCATAGTTCAACAGTTTATAAATGTTCTTTGTATAATGGTGAAAATGTTTTTTTGAAAATCCCTTATACCAAATTGAAGTGTCAGCGGGAGTTAGAAGCCTATGATGTTTTAAAAGGAAGAGTTTCCATTCCTGAATTATTGGATTATTGGTCTGGTGATGAAGAGTGCCCTGGTGCTTTTTTATTATCTGAATTAAAAGGAAAACCGTTAACATCTGAGGCTTCACCAACAGTAGCGTTTCAAGTTGGGGTCCTTCATGCCAAGATGCACACTATTTTGCCGCCTGCTGCTCAGGTGTTAACCGGCATACAAAATGAATTTCCGAACTGGTCTAATTTTATTGAACAGCAATTTTATAGTTTTGCTGAGGATGTTAGGGAAGTTTTGGATAAACAATTATACAAACAAGCCATTGAAAAATTTGAAAAAATGAAACAACACCTTCCCCCTCCAGATGGACCAAGCTTTATACATATGGATTTTCGTCCAGGAAATATCATTGTTGATGGTAATAAAGTTTCAGGCATGATCGATTTTGAAAGCGTACGGTTTGGTTCAACAGAAATCGATTTTACCAAGCTGTATCGTGATTTTTTACGCTTCGATTTAACTCTGTATCAAGCCTATCAAGAAGGCTATAACAGTATCAGACCATTAATTGATCTAGAAATTGTCTTGCCTTTTTATCGATTTACAGATGCCTTCAATAGTATTGGCTGGTGTAAACGTCGTGGAATAGAAAAAAACGCTTTATTTCTAGAAGAGAATTTAGCGATTTTAAAAACATTTTTACTATAAATTTGGGGAGAAAATGCATTATTCGCCTTTCGATACTTGTTTTGAGTAGGGATTCACTAAAAGTAACAGGTACAAGAGCTTAAGAAGTGTGCTGCCAACCAGTAGGGGCACGTTATGTGAAGAATTATTTTACTTACGGGTAATGGATATGTAAATAAGACCATCGAAATGTGATGGTCTTTTTTTCATTTCTTAATATCAATCTATTTTTGTCTGACTGAGTTATTTTATTAAATATTTTAAAAATACAGAAAACGACAAAAAATTCTGCAGGTTTCCGCTAGTATTAAAAGATAACTACTCATTAAAGGAGATTTTGCTTTGAATTCTTACCTCACTGTAAATGACCTTTTACAAAGAAAGCACTTTGAAAACATTGAAGTTGTTGCGGGCCATAATGGGCTGAGCCGGATGGTGAAGTGGGTTCATGTGGTAGATGTGACGAAAATCAGAAACCTGTTGAATGGGAATGAACTGATTTTATCGACTGGGCTTGCCTGGAAGGAGGACAAGGAGTTATTCCTTTCCGTTGTTGAGCAATTAATCGATTCGAATGCGGCAGGGCTTTGCATTGAAATTGGTACATATACGACTTTGCTGCCAACTGAGATTATCGAACTTGCCAATGAGCACCATTTCCCGATCATTCTTTTTAAGCAAGAGGTTCCATTCGTAGAAATCACCCAGGATATCCATACTCTCCTAATCAATCACCAATATCAAATGATTTCAGACTTAGAAGGCTATTCACAAGCACTGAATAAGAAACTTTTAACGATTGAAGATCATAATGAAATCCTCACTTTTATCCAACAATACTTAAAAATTCAGGTTATCACCATATTTAGCAATCATGAAATACAATTCACCCCTAAAGTTACCGAAAAAGAACAAGGAGAAATTTTGAATATTATTGAAAGCCATGCAATGGGCTCACCATCCCCGTTGCTGGCAAGTATTCCTATTCAGCTGCTTGGTGATAATCATGCAGAGCTTATTATCCTCTCTAAAGACAGAGCTTTAACCGATTTTGACCAGCTGATTTTGGACCGGACGGCAACTGCACTCGCTCAGTTTTTACTAAGAAAGCATTATGTTGAGGAAAAGCGGCGGGCAGAGGAAACTGAATGGCTGATGAGCTGGCTGGAGGGCGAGTATGGCGAGGAGTCAATTCAAGAATATCTTGCCTATCATTCACCAGCAGTCAAGCCTAAGGGGGCGTTTGTCTGCCTGTGCAAACTTAACCCATATGAGC
>NZ_JBAVFI010000571.1:0-5691 GCF_049588175.1 Mesobacillus sp. | reverse complement strand
GAGCATATTCGGGTACTGACTACACCAGCTTTTAAAGTCGGCGCTTTGTTTGCTTTTGCAATTGTTTTTCTTGGATTCTACTTCAACCCGGAAATCGATTATAAATGGCTGCTGGGATCAAAACCTTATTCAGAAATGGAAGCTGCATCTGTTTCAAGCATGTTCACACGATTAGCTTTTTATTTATTAAGTTTGATGATGGTATTTAGCTTTTTGACAATCGTTCCCAAAAAGGAATATTTCTTTACGAATCTCGGGAAAAATACACTGTACGTTTATCTTCTGCACGGGTTCTTTGTCCGCACATTCCGTGAGAGCCATGTACAGGACTTTTTCCATAGCCCAGAACGTTTTCTGCTGCTGGCGATGATTGCATTGCTTCTCACACTATTGTTATCCAGCAAATATGCTGCCGCAATTGCACAGCCATTAATTGAATTTAAAACGTCGAGGATCAATCGCCTTAAAGCCAGGTTTGCTGCGATGATCAGGTTTTACCGTAAGAAGATGTTAAGCAATTAGAGAATCGGCAGATTAATTTAGGATTCATGAAAGAGCCATCACTACAGATGGCTCTTTTTTTTTCTGTTTAATCCGGGTTATCGATGACTGGACATGATTTCAACTGTCTTTTTTGGCTAAACTGAGATATAATTTAAAGTTGATTTGCTGCTGGATTTTTCTAAAGGAGATTTTATAAATGAAGATCGTCTTAACCACGCTTAACGCGAAATATATACACACCAATCTTGCAATCAGATACTTAAAAGCATACGCATCACCTGATTACGATATTAAGCTTACAGAATATACTATTAAGGATCCTATCATTAACATTGTCACGGATTTAATCCAAAAGAAGCCTGATGTAATTGGCTTCAGCTGTTATATTTGGAATATCGAAGAAAGTATTAAAGTAGTAAAAATGATAAAAAAAATTGATCCTTCAATTAAAATTGTCGTTGGCGGCCCTGAAGTTACCTATGATGTGATGGACTGGATGCAGGAAGTCGAGGAGTTTGATTTCATTGTCATCGGCGAAGGTGAACAAACATTCAAGCAGCTGCTGACTGAAATCGAGGGAGACCAGGACTTTACAAAAGTTCCAGGGATCGCTTTCAGAAATAATGGCAGTATCCAGATAAATCCTCAGCAAAATAAGCTGGATTTAAAGGAAATCGCATCACCTTATCGCTTTGACGAGGATGTTCCCCACCTCTCCAAGAGGGTCGCATATATTGAAACAAGCCGCGGCTGCCCTTTCAGCTGCCAATTCTGCCTGTCATCGATCGAAGTGGGAGTCCGATATTTTGACAGAGAGAAAATTAAGGATGACATTCGCTATTTAATGGCGAACGGAGCCAAAACGATTAAATTCGTCGATAGAACTTTCAATATCAGCAGAAGCTATGCGATGGAAATGTTCAGGTTCCTGATTGATGAGCATTTGCCAGGAACGGTATTCCAATTTGAAATCACAGCAGATATTATGAGACCTGAAGTCATCGAATTCTTGAATCAGGAAGCCCCTGCAGGCTTATTCCGTTTTGAAATTGGAGTACAATCGACAAATGACTACACAAATGAACTTGTTATGCGTAAGCAGAATTTTGAAAAGCTGAAGCGTACAGTTACCATGGTCAAGGAAGGCGGCAAGATTGACCAGCATCTTGACTTGATTGCCGGATTGCCTGAAGAAGACTATAACTCCTTCAAGAAGACTTTTAATGATGTATTCGCGATGAGGCCAGAGGAGCTTCAGCTTGGTTTCCTGAAAATGCTGCGCGGAACTGGGCTGAGGCTGCGGGCAGCTCAGCATGAATATATTTATATGGATCATTCTCCATACGAAATCCTGGGAAATAATGTCCTTGATTTTAACGACATTATAAAAATAAAACAAGTAGAGGATGTACTTGAAAAGTACTGGAATGATCATAGGATGGATATTGCAGTTGAATATCTTGTCACAAACGTGTTCCCTACTCCGTTTGATTTCTTCCAGGAGTTTGGCGCTCACTGGGAACAAAATGGGTGGTCAAGGATTGGCCACCAGCTTGAAGATCTTTACAAGAGGCTATTTCATTTCCTTCAGGAGAAGGGCATTGAGGATATAGAGACGATTCAAAACTTAATGAAGTATGACTACCTTGCAAGCATGAAATACAAGCCTAGAAAACCATGGTGGGAACAGCATGCGGATAAGAAGCAAAAATCCGAAATTTACCGAGGAATCATCCAACACCCTGAAAAACTTGGAAGTCGTTATGCAGATCTAAACATTAATGAAAAAGACCTTTATAAGCATACTTTGATTGAAGAAATTTCAATCGACCTTGAAAGCTATCTGAAAGCAGGAGAGATTGTAAAGTCGCCTTCATATATGCTCGTTTATTTTGATCCTAAAACGGAGAAAGCAGATTTCTTCACATTCTCTGAAATATGATGTAAAGCCGGCTAAACCGCCGGCTTCTGACTGTAGACAAACTCGATTAAAGCGAGCTTGTCTACAGTTTTTTCATCTTGTGTGGGAAGTATAACAGGTCTGTTGATTTCCGTTCCAGGCGCTTCGCTTTCCGCGGGGCTGGCGGTGAGCCTCCTCGCCGCCGTTGGCGTCTGCGGGGTCTCACCTGTCCAGCTGATCCCGCAGGAGTCTTCGCGCCTTCCACTCCAATCAACAGGTTTTCAATAACTGATCTGTGATCTGTATCTTTGTCGACAAGCTAAAGCCGGCTTTTTATGTTCTCAGGGAATGGCTATTTATCTTTTTTAGACTTAGGATTCCCTTTTCTCCCCGCAAACGGCATTTCATAAAGCTTACTGGCATTTATATCTCCAAATTCCATGCCAAACTCCAGATTATAAGGCTTTTGGTGCCTTTCTTCATGCTTTTTCATTTAAGCTCTTCCCTTCCTGCCTTGCTTGGAATTCCTGTTAGCAAATTTCCCAGCATCCTCACCAGCTGAAAATTCAGCGCTGAACTCTGTTTCCTGGATATTTTTCTTAGGTGTGTTTGTATATTTTTCTAAAGCATTTCTTTCTGCTTTCCGTTTAGCCATATTATCCACCTCCATAGTACTATTTTTTTCAATTACCTAAGAGCTATGTACGAATTAGATTGCCTAATTTTACAAAGGATGACTCCTAATAAAATCCTCCCTATATCCAAAAAATAGACTAAAAAGGAGGAGATACTATGGTAAAAGATAATCCAAACCTTAAACCTTTGGATATTGATGAAACAATGCCTCATCAAGTGAATGCTCCAAGCTTCAAAGATACAGGAATTCAAATGCAGGCACCATTCATAAATGAACATGGAGTCATAATCGGTGACAGTCTGTATGCCTCCCAAAATTCTCCTCTGGAAAATTGGAGTGATGAAACTGACCCAGCAGAAATGGCAGGCGACGAATGGGTTCATCCTACCAACGATATAGGCTGGAATTCAGCTGAAAACAGAGAGCTGCTTGAAGAGAAGCGAAAGCCCCAGGCTTACCCATTCATGCATCCAACAATCGATGTCAGTAAGGGACAGGACTGACAAAATGTAGCGTTTCAGCTTATTTTTTAAACAAAAAAATCCGGGGATTTCCCCGGATTTACCGTTTATCCAATAATAATTCGTTCTTTTGGATAATGAATACTTTCTTTTTCCGTCTTTTTAGCAATCAGCAGCAAAAATGAAATAACCCCTACCCGGCCAATGAACATCAATATAATTATAATCGCCTTACCGGCTGAGGATAGTTCAGGAGTGATACCCATTGACAATCCTGTCGTACCAAATGCTGAGGATACTTCAAAGATGATTGCCAACATCGGCTGATTCTCAGTAGCCATTAAAATAATGACCGATAAAAAACAAATAATTATTGCCATGAGGGTGACAACAAGCGACTTAATGATATCTTCCTGGTGCAGTTCTCTATTGAAGATTTTCACTGATCTCTTCCCACGGGCGAAATGGTAAAGAAACAATAGATTAAGGGCAAAGGTTGTTGTCCGTATTCCTCCTCCAACCGAGCTGGGGGAAGCACCAATGAACATCAAGACACTCAATATCAGCAATGTGGGATCCGAGAAATCACTTACATTCATCGTCGCTAACCCGCCATTCCTGGTGGAGGATGACTGGAACAAAGAATAAAATAATGCTTCATGCCATGTTTTATCAGCAAAAAAATGATTATTTTCTAGAATAAAAATAGCAACTGTCCCAAATACCAGAAGCCACAAAAATGTAATAGTAGTTATTTTAGTAAAAAGGGAAAAAGGATAAGGTTTCTTCTTATTTTTTCTGAATAAAAATCCTTTTACTTCAATAAGCACTGGAAAACCAATTGCTCCAAGTGTCAGTAAAATTATATTAATAATTTGCACAAAATAATCATTCGCAAAAGGAATAAGGGATGCACCTGTTATATCAAAACCAGCATTAGTAGTCGCACTTATTGATGCAAACAAACCGTGCAAGAACGCTTCCTCCCATGAAGGAAAGAATTTTAGAAAATAAAAGCCCAGTATAATAGCGCCTATCAATTCAATTAAGACTATAATGACGAGAATTTCCTTAAGCAATTTGACTAGTCCTGACATAGTTGTCTGGTTTTGATCGGTCATGATCAGCCTTCGTTCTCTAAGGCCGATTTTCTTCCTGATGATCAGCCAGAAAAATGTACCTAGGGCCATTACCCCTATACCGCCAAATTGAAGGACAAACATCAGTATAAATATACCTGGAACGGTAAAAGTATCACGTACACTTATAGTCGACAATCCCGTCACACTCACAGCACTTGCAGCTGTAAACATAGCATCTAAAAATGACCATCTCGCGCCTGGCTGAATGGCAATTGGAAGACTTAGCAAGCTCATTGCAACGACAACAGCTAAAAGATAATATGTGACGATGATCTGAGCAGGTGTTAGTTTATCCAGTTTCTTTCTAATTTTATTCCACATAATTGATTCCTTTCAAGCCTAATTCATATCCATTCCTATGATAAAGAATATCAACTCAATAATAAAGTGTTTTCCTGCAGTTCCCTTTTATAATATCGTGTGCACCTAAAAAATTACAATTTATGCGAAACAATATCCAATACTAAAAAACATTACCATTCATGAACCTGGCACAATTGATAAAACTATACCTACAGAGTTCTCTCTGTAAACCTCATAAGGAGTTGACAACCATGGCAAGAAGTTCAAATAAATTGCTGGTTCCAGGAGTAGAACAATTCATGGACCAGGTAAAATATGAAATCGCTCAGGAATTCGGCGTGAACCTTGGTTCTGATACTGTATCAAGAGCTAACGGATCAGTAGGCGGAGAAATTACTAAGCGTCTAGTACAACAGGCACAAGCACAGCTTTCAGGTAAAAACCAACAATAACAATTGAATATATAACATGGAAAAAAGTCCGGAAGTGAATTCCGGACTTTTAAAGTTTTTATTTTTTATTGTTATGACCATTATGTTGACCATTATTACGGCCTTGTTGGCCGTGGGATTTCTCATTGTGCTCTTGTTTATTATTGTTGTTTTTTTTTCTTGTATCATTTCTTTCATTGTCCATATGGCTGCCGTTGCCATACTTTTGGCCTTTGTCACGATTATGAATATTACCTTGGCTTTTGTTAGTATTTTCATAATTGCTTTTTCGATGATCCTTCTTATCCTGGCC
>NZ_JBAVFI010000570.1:0-1576 GCF_049588175.1 Mesobacillus sp. | reverse complement strand
TTTTTCTTTCCAAAATAATATGGTCTTTCGCATGGACAAGAGCCGCTCTTAATACTACTAGAACTGGTACAGCAAGGATTAACCCAAGAATTCCGCAGATTTCTCCCCCTGCCAGCAGGGCAAACATGATCATTAGCGGGTGCATATGCAGACTTTTTCCGACAATTAAAGGAGATAGGATATTCCCTTCTAAAAATTGCAGCGAAAATACAATCGCTAAGGAAATCAGCACCATTTTCACCGACATTGTTGCAGCAATAATCACAGCTGGAATGGCCCCGATGATCGGTCCGAAATATGGGATGACGTTCGTGATGCCAACAATTGCTCCAAGTAGCAAGGAATACTTTAAGCCGGCAATCCAAAAGAAAACGGAGGACAACACACCAATTACCAGGCAGACAAGCAGCTGGCCCCTGATGTAGCTCCCTAATGATTTATCTACGTCATGCAGGAATCGGGTACCTGGCTGTCTCCATTGGCGAGGAGTGAGATACCATGCCGTCTTCTTCATGACATCAAAATCCTTAAGCATATAAAATGCAATGAAAGGTATTACTGCAATTGTAAGGATTGAATTGACGATATCCATTAAGAAGATCATCGTGCCTGACAGTACACCATCAATCCACAGTTCCATTCGATTAATCCCATCTTCAATTCTTTCATGGATCCCTGCCGGCCATGTTGAAGTCTGGTCCATGATATTATTGACCATTATTTTGTACTGTGACGCAAATAATGGTGCGTTTTGAGCAAGATCGCGCAATTGGTGAATTAACGCAGGCACTCCTTTGTAAAATGCAAACCCCGCTCCTCCAAAAAATAATATATATATAATCAAGATTGAAATTCCTCGATGAAGTCCCCTGGCATGAAGACCTTCCACGATTGGGTGAAGCAAATATGTAATAAACGCTGCGATTGTAAAGGGTATGAGCAGCTTGACGATGATTTCTAACATTGGCACCCATAATGCCTGTAGCTTTATAAAAACGTAAATGACAATAAATAAAAGGAGAAGAAATCCAAGCCGATAATACCATTTCATTTGGATATTCATTTTCCCGCCCTCCTTTTTGCTTATTCTTGAGAGAATGAAGATAGATTATTCATATTCAAAGAAAAGAGTGATATAGACGTCATTAATTCACTGGACAATCAGGGTCCCTTTCAGGCCAGCCTTTTAAACCTTATGCTTCAAACTAAAAAATCCCCTACTTTAACAGAGGATTTCAACTTGTCGACAAAAATACGGGTCACAGAACAATTATTGAAAACCTGTTGATTGAAGTGGAAGGCGCGTAGACTCCTCCGAAAATGCTAACGCATTTCCATCGTGCGTGGGCAGATTCGAGGGAGCTTTTCAAAGTCCTGCGGGCTCAAGCTGGATAGATGAGACCTAGGTGAAATGATTCTCGTGAGGAATCATTTGCACCCCGCAGGAGCGAAGCGACGAGGAGGCTCAGCGCCAGCCCCTAGAAGAATTTGTTTATGAAATAGCCGGCAGGTGGGCTTTTTCATAATTCTTCCGCGGAAAGCGATGCGCCTGGAACGGAAATCAACAGACCTGTTT
>NZ_JBAVFI010000569.1:0-13824 GCF_049588175.1 Mesobacillus sp. | reverse complement strand
GCTATGGATGGGGTTGAACCTGTCCGGATACTAGAAGGGCAAATCCTCGTGGATGAAGGGCAATTAATCAGCAGGGATATTTTTAAGAAACTTCAGCTTGTGGGGCTGCTGGAAAGTGAAAATTCATACAAACCATTTATCGGCCTTGCCATGATTGTTTCGCTCATTTTGTTTGCGCTTTATTTTATATTTAATGAGATGGAAAACGCTGATAAAAAACAAAAGTATCTTTTGATTTTCAGTATTATATTCATCACATCGATCCTTCTCATGAAATTAGTAAGCATTTTCGAGGAATTTGAATACTCGGAGGTCGGTTACATTTTTCCGGCGGCGATGGGTGCCATGCTGATTAAAATATTGATTAATGAACGCTTGGCCCTTTTTCAAATTGTCGTATTGGCGATTTCGGGCACAATTATTTTCAATGAGGGCATAACCGGGACTTTGAACATAACAGTTGGAATCTATATTCTTGCTAGTGGGCTGGCAGCTATTTTGTTTTTACAGAAACAAAATCAGCGCTCGAAAATTCTCCAGGCAGGATTATTTGTATCTGTTGTCAATTTAATCATCATCGTCTCAATCATTTTTCTCAGGAACAGCCAATACTCCGGGATGGAATATGGCTTTTACTTGATCGCAGCCTTCCTGTCTGGAATTACATCAGCTGTATTAACAATCGGCCTATTGCCGTTTTTCGAAGCCGGATTCGGCATTCTGTCCACCTTGAGAATGATTGAGCTTTCCAATCCAAACCATCCGCTTTTAAGGAAAATCCTTACCGAAGCACCAGGTACTTACCATCACAGCGTCATGGTTGCAAACCTTTCGGAAGCAGCCTGTGAGGCGATCGGGGCAAATGGGCTTCTGGCAAGGGTGGGATGTTATTACCATGATATCGGAAAAACAAAGAGACCTCAGTTTTTTATTGAGAACCAAATAAACATGGATAATCCACATGATAAACTGCCGGCATTAACAAGCAAAAACATTATAATTGCCCATGCCACCGATGGTGCGGAGATGCTCCGCAATTATCGGATGCCAAAAGAAATTATTGATATTGCTGAACAGCATCATGGAACAACTTTGTTAAAATTCTTTTACCACAAAGCAAAACAAAATGGGCATGATGTAAAAGAAGAGGATTTTAGATATCCGGGACCCAAGCCGCAAACAAAGGAGTCTGCTGTTATAGGGATTGCAGATAGTGTAGAAGCTGCTGTCCGGTCGCTTGCGCATCCTACCCATGAGCAAATTGAGACGCTTGTACGAAATATTATTGCTGACAGGCTTCAAGATGGGCAGCTGGGTGAGTGTGACATAACGCTGAAAGAACTTGATACGGTTGCTGATACATTGTGTGAAACGCTCAAGGGAATTTTCCATTCAAGGATTGAATATCCAGAAATGAATAAACAGAAGGTGAAGCAAGCATGAAACTAGAAATTGATTTTTTAGATGAAATAAATGAATTGGCACAGCAAGAGATTGAAGAAATTGAAAAATTGCTGAATTTTGCTGCTGGCAAAGAGAATATTCAAGCAGGAAGTGAGCTTTCCGTAACATTTGTCTCGAATGAACGTATTCAGGAGATCAACAGGGAATATCGTGATAAAGACCAGCCGACCGATGTTATCTCCTTTGCTTTGGAGGAGATGGGAGAAGGGGAGATTGAGGTAGTAGGGGCAGATATGCCTCGGGTTTTAGGGGATATCATTATATCTGTTCCTAGAACCAGAGAGCAGGCAGAAGAATATAATCATTCCTTCATGAGGGAGCTCGGTTTTCTCGCTGTCCATGGATTCCTTCATCTGTTAGGGTATGATCATATGAACGAGCAGGACGAGAAAAAGATGTTTGACAGACAAAAAGAAATTCTCGATGGTTATGGGCTTGCACGCTAATAAACGGAAAAAGCATAGTTTGGTTTCTTCGTTCCGGTTTGGGTTTATAGGAATTGCTTCAGCGGCTTCAAAAGAACGGAATATGCAGATTCATATTTGCATTTCTGTTCTCGTCGTATTAGCAGGATTCGCATTCTCTATTACTAAAGCAGAATGGATCACAATACTGCTCGCGATCGGCGGAATGATTGCTTTGGAGATGTTGAATACCGCTGTTGAACGGACTGTCGATTTGTACACAAAAGAGTTTCACCCACTTGCGAAGCAGGCAAAAGATATATCTGCCGGAGCTGTCCTGTTCTTTGCAATCATAAGTGTGGTCATTGGATTGATCATCTTTCTGCCCAGGATTTTAGCAATAGTTCCTTTATAGTTGTCCTGCATAGGGCAACTTTTTCTTTTAGTTTTCTGATACTGTGTAAGCAAATGTTTCAATGAATTTGAAAACAGACTAAAACTTAAGTAAAATGACATAACAGTCTATAAAAACTGCGAGTTAGTTTTTAGAAAATTTAAAATTTTATATTTCAATTTTGCTACAAACGATGAAATCTCAGTTGAAATAGGTTAAAATTAAGTGGAGAAGGGAATTACAAAATGAATTTTAGCAATCAAAGCAATCAATCTCACAAATCTGGGTTTATCTCAATTATTGGCAGGCCGAATGTCGGTAAATCTACATTCCTTAATAGGGTAATTGGCCAAAAAATCGCTATTATGAGTGATAAGCCGCAAACGACACGAAACAAGGTTCAGGGCGTTCTTACTCTTGAAGATTCACAGTTGATTTTCATTGATACTCCAGGAATCCATAAGCCTAAGCATCGTCTGGGAGATTTCATGATGAAGGTGGCTCAAAATACTTTAAAAGAAGTCGACCTTATACTATTCATGGTCAATGCCCAGGAGGGATACGGGCGCGGAGAGGAATTTATCATTGAAAAACTGCAAAACGTTAAAACTCCAGTGTTCCTGGTCATTAATAAAATTGACTTAATTCATCCCGATAAACTTTTGGAATTAATCGTTTCCTATAAGGAAAAATTCAACTTTGCTGAAATTGTTCCTATCTCTGCACTCGAAGGCAACAACATTGAAAAGCTGCTGGAGCAAATCAAGGAAAAAATGCCTGAAGGGCCACAGTTTTATCCGGCAGATCAGGTAACGGACCATCCTGAACGGTTCATTGTTTCAGAATTAATCAGAGAAAAAGCACTGCATCTGACCAGAGAAGAAATTCCCCATTCAACGGCTGTAGTCATTGAAAAAATGGAACGGCAGCCTGAAAAAGATATGGTTCATGTCATGGCAACCATTATTGTCGAACGGGATTCTCAAAAAGGCATTATAATCGGCAAGCAGGGGAGCATGCTTAAGGAAATTGGCAAAAGGGCACGTCTGGATATTGAGAACCTGCTTGGATCCAAGGTATTTCTTGAGTTATGGGTAAAGGTCCAGAAAGATTGGAGAAATAAAGCTTCACACTTGCGTGATTATGGTTTCCGAGAAGATGAGTATTAAGCCTGCTTGGCAAATGCTCCATCATTAACATATTAATGATTATTGAAATTTATACACGATCTCGATTTACAATTTTTTCGTAACATGAAAATCTGATTGACAGGCTATGATATTCATAAGGATTTGGGACAAAATTGCTAGTGAAAAATTGAAAGGTGGGGTTTTCGATGTTGGATTTTACCTGGAAGGTCTTTTCGCAAACAGGTAATATTGACACTTATCTTCTCTTTAAGGAATTAGAGAAGGACAATCAAGAAATACCCGGTTATCAGGAGGAAGAACTAGCAGAAATTGATTTTCCAATCTCATAGGTTTGTCTGTAGTAATGGATGGTGACCGCTGATGCTGCAGAAATGTGAAGGCATCGTCATTAGAACAACAGATTATGGCGAAACAAACAAAATTGTAACTTTATATACGAGGGAATTTGGGAAAGTTGGAGTGATGGCAAGAGGTGCAAAAAAGCCTAATAGCAGGCTTACTGCCGTCACCCAGCTTTTTACGTATGGACAGTACCTATTCCAGGCAAGCACTGGGCTTGGCGGCCTGCAGCAGGGTGAAATGATTTCATCTATGAGAGCGATTCGTGAGGACATCTTCCTGACAGCACATGCTAGCTACATTGTAGATTTGACTGATAAAGTTACCGAGGATCGAAAATCAAACCCGTTTTTATTTGAACTTTTGCTCCAGACGCTTAATTATATGAATGAAGGTTATGACCTTGAAATCCTGACTAATATTTATGAAATGAAAATGCTGAATGTCCAGGGTCTGTATCCGATTTTAGACAGATGTGCCAATTGTGGCAGTACTGAAGGAGAATTTCATTTTTCCATCAAGGAAGGCGGCTTGATTTGCCATCGCTGCTTTGAACGAGATCCTTACCGGTTTAAAATAGCGCCTGGTACGGTAAAGCTGCTCCGATTATTTTATCTGCTTGACTTGAACCGACTCGGAAATATTTCAGTCAAGCCAGAAACAAAAGCAGAGCTCAAAAAGGTCATTTCTGCCTATTATGATGAGTATTCTGGTCTTTACTTAAAAACGAGAAAATTCCTTGACCAGATGGATTCATTTAGGGACATGCTATAACTATTGACATCATTACTTGTTTTCGATATTATTCAAATTAAATTACATATGTTGCAGAGAAGGAAAAGAGTACTTAATCGTTCTGTATTAGCGAGTCCGGGTTTGGTGTGAGCCGGATTACAGAAAATTAAGGAAGGCATTCTGGAGCGACATTTTCTTAAAGAGGCTGCTTATTGGCAGCAAATAGGGTGGAACCGCGGGTAACTCTCGTCCCTATGCATGAATTATGTGCATAGGAGGCGGGAGTTTTTTATTTTTAGGCTGTGTTAGTGTTTATGTGGTTATTGTTGATTTTTTAGTGTCAGTTGATTGGGGCGGAAATCAATATTCTAGTTAACAAAGCAATTTATATAAAAGCTATTTAATCATTCGGAGGTGTTCAGATGAATATTCAAAATATGATCCTTACATTGCAAAAACACTGGTCTGAAAAGGGCTGCATCCTTATGCAGGCCTATGATGTCGAAAAGGGTGCCGGAACGATGAGCCCTTATACATTCCTGAGAGCGATTGGACCTGAGCCGTGGAATGTGGCGTATGTTGAACCATCCCGCCGACCTGCTGACGGGCGTTATGGGGAGAACCCGAACAGGCTTTATCAGCATCACCAATTCCAGGTAATCATGAAGCCTTCTCCTGACAACATCCAGGAAATCTATCTTGAATCACTGAAGGCATTAGGAATTGATCCTCTTGAACACGATATTCGTTTTGTTGAGGATAACTGGGAGAATCCGTCCCTTGGCTGTGCTGGCCTAGGATGGGAAGTCTGGCTTGATGGTATGGAAATTACCCAGTTCACTTACTTCCAGCAAGTAGGAGGATTAGATTGTAAACCAGTTTCGGTTGAAATCACTTACGGGATTGAGAGACTTGCATCATACATCCAGGATAAAGAAAATGTATTTGATTTAGAGTGGACAAATGGTTTTACCGTAAGGGATATTTTCGGTCAGCCAGAGTATGAACATTCAAAATATACCTTTGAGACTTCAGATCAGGATATGCTGTTCAATCTTTTTAATATTTATGAAAAGGAAGCCCATCGACAAATGGAAGTTGGACTTGTGCATCCAGCGTATGACTATGTCCTGAAATGCTCGCATGTTTTTAATATCCTTGATGCACGCGGTGCTATTTCAGTAACCGAAAGAACGGGCTATATCGCTCGCTGCCGGAACTTGGCCAAAAAAGTGGCGAAAACGTTCTATGACGAAAGAGAAAAACTAGGTTTCCCAATCATTAAACGGAAGGAGCAGGTAGAAAATGACTAAGCGCAATCTTTTACTTGAAATTGGATTAGAAGAAATGCCTGCAAGATTTATTACTGATTCCATCGACCAGCTTGCTTCCAAAGTTGAGAACTGGCTAACAAACAATAATATTGGATTTGAAAGCATTAACTTATACTCAACTCCACGCAGGCTGGCTGTCCTTGTCATGAATGTAGATGAACGCCAGGAAGACAGCGTGGAGGAAGCAAAGGGTCCTGCCAGGAAAATTGCGCTTTCTGAAACAGGCGAGTGGTCAAAAGCAGCAATGGGCTTTACACGCGGCCAGGGTATGACGGTTGAAGATATTTTCTTCAAAGAAATCAATGGTGTTGAGTATGCCCATGTCAGCAAATTCATAAAAGGTCAGGAAACCTCCGCATTGCTTGTTGAATTACAAGCAATCATCACTAGCATGTCTTTCCCGAAGAATATGCGCTGGGCAGATTTAGACATGCGATACGTAAGACCAATAAAATGGCTGGTAGCGATGTTCGGCAGCGATGTAATTCCATTTGAAATAGCAGGCGTTCAAACAGGGAAAGTTACGAGAGGTCATCGTTTCCTAGGAGAAGATGAAGTAACGATATCAAGCCCTGAAGAATATGAAGAAACATTACTTGGACAATATGTGGTCGCTGATGCACAAAAGCGCAAGGATGCCATCCTTTCACAACTTGAAAAAATCGAGGAAGAAAACAGCTGGAAAATTCCTGTTGATGAAGACTTGCTCGAAGAGGTTAATAATTTGGTTGAATATCCGACTGCCTTATACGGCCGTTTTGAGGAAGAATTCCTGGAAATCCCAAGTGAAGTACTTATTACTTCAATGAAGGAGCATCAGCGCTATTTCCCGGTTAAATCCGCTGAAGGAGAATTGCTTCCTCATTTTGTAACCGTTAGGAATGGCGATCACCTTCATATCGAAAAAGTAGCACGGGGCAATGAAAAGGTTCTTAGGGCTAGACTGGCTGATGCTGCATTTTTCTATAAAGAAGATCAAAAACTGCAAATCGACACTGCTTTGGATAAGCTTAAGAATATTGTATATCACGAAGAAATCGGTACGATTGCAGAGAAGGCAGAACGTGTCCGTAAGTTAGTCAATTTAGTTGCAGATAGACTGGAATTTGCACCTGAAGTAATTAAGGCAGCTGATAGGGCTGCACAAATCAGTAAATTCGATTTAGTATCACAAATGGTATATGAGTTTCCAGAACTGCAGGGGATTATGGGAGAGAAATACGCTCTTCAAAAAGGTGAAAGCCCTGAGGTAGCTGTTGCGATCAATGAACACTATATGCCAAGGAATGCAGAAGATTCTGTACCAGGATCACCTGCTGGGGCTTTAGTGGCAATTGCTGATAAACTTGATACGATCATCTCTTTCTTTGCACTTGGGATTATTCCTAGCGGCTCTCAGGATCCGTATGCATTAAGAAGGCAGACAACAGGAATTGTCCAGACATTAAATGAAAAACGATGGTCGATCTCAGTTGAAAACCTTGTTGGACTTTCCTTGAATTTAATTTCTGAATCAGGAATCGCAAAACGGTCTGAAGAAGAAGTCTACCATGGACTTATCCAATTCTTTAAACTTCGTGTAAAGCATTTACTGCAGGAGCGCGCAATTCGTTATGATATCATCGATGCGGTTCTAGGCGGTGAAATCGGAACAGTTTCTGAATTAGTTCAGAAAGCTGATGCATTGCAGTCAGCAAGCTCTGACGAAGGATTTAAGGAGAGCATGGAGGCATTAAGCAGGGTCCTTAATATCGCCAGCAAAAAAGAAGTGCTGGGAGACATCAACCCAGAGTTGTTTGAGAATGAGCATGAAAAAAATCTCTATGATAAATATCTTGAGCTTGGCAGAAAGACGGAAAATGGTGTAGATGCTTCCGCGTATTATCAGCTGCTTGTTTCATTAAAGCCAGAAATCAATCAATATTTTGATAATACGATGGTTATGTCTGATCATGAGGACATTAGGGAAAACCGATTGAATCAGATGGCTGCATTGGCAGTTCTGATCATGAAGCTTGCCAAAGTCAACGATATTCTTGTGAAGTAATAATCGAAGTGCCTTCCAGCTTAAGGAAGGCACTTTGAAAATTACAGCTGTCACATCTTTACTCTATTCTCAAGAATAACAAAATACTTACTTTCTATTTGGATTGAGTAGGATATAATAATTTTATGACGAGGTTTCTCTTATAAATTCAAATAAGAGTATTGAATTGAATTGTGGAAGTGAGCTTTGTGGTCATGTTTACTTTTGGTGTGCTGGGAATCCGATATCCTAAAAACCATAAAAGCGAATAATATCAACTTTACATAAAATTGCGGCTAATTAGCCAAATACTTCCGTTAGGTGGTGAGGACAATCGAACTGAATAAACGCCAGGAACAGATCCTGCAAATCGTCAAGGATAATGGGCCTATCACAGGTGAACATATTGCCGACAGGTTGAATCTGACAAGGGCGACATTAAGGCCGGACCTTGCCATCCTGACAATGTCAGGCTATTTGGACGCCAGGCCGCGTGTTGGCTATTTTTACACAGGCAAAACAGGTAATCAGCTCCTTTCTGAGAACCTTAAGAAAATCCTTGTTAGAGAATATCAGTCGATTCCGATTGTAGTGCCTGAAAACGTTTCGGTTTATGATGCAATTTGTACAATGTTTCTTGAGGATGTTGGGACATTGTTTGTTGTTGATAAAGCTTCGAAGCTAGTAGGTGTTCTTTCTCGTAAAGATTTATTGAGGGCAAGCATTGGCAAACAAGAGCTGACTACCTTGCCAGTAAATATCATTATGACAAGGATGCCGAACATAACTGTTTGCCGCAGGGACGACCTGCTTATTGATGCAGCAAAGGAATTGATTGAAAAGCAAATTGACGCTCTTCCAATCATTAAAGATACCGATGATGGATATGAACTTGTCGGCAGATTGACGAAGACGAACATTACGAAGGCTTTTGTAGCCTTGGCAGAGGAATAAGAAGCAAATATTGAAGGGGCTGGATACAAAAATGAAAAAAACGCCAATAATTTATGTGGTTTCTGACTCTGTCGGCGAGACAGCTGAGCTCGTCACGAAGGCTGCTATCAGCCAATTTGAACATGCAGATATCTCTTTAAAAAGATATCCTTATGTTGAGGATAAAGAACATATTGATGAAGTTGTCTCCCTTGCTAAGCTCGACGGCGGTATGATTGCTTTTACTTTAGTAAAGCCGGAAATAAGTGAGTATCTGTTGGAGGCCTCTGTAAAAGAAGGAGTATATGCATGTGACCTAATTGGCCCATTGATGCAGCAAATTCAGCTCCTTAGTGGGGAAACTCCATTATATGAACCAGGATTGGTCAGGAAACTAGATGAAGATTACTTCAAAAAGGTTGAAGCAATTGAATTTGCCGTGAAATATGACGATGGACGTGACCCAAGGGGAATCTTGAAGGCGGATATTGTTCTTGTTGGTGTATCAAGGACTTCAAAAACACCTTTATCACAATATCTTGCACATAAGAGATATAAAGTGGCAAACGTGCCGATTGTCCCTGAAGTGGATCCGCCCGAGGAGTTATTCCTTGTTCCAAAGGAAAAATGTTTTGGTTTGAGGATTTCCCCGGATAAGCTTAACCAGATCCGAAGAGAGCGATTGATATCACTTGGCCTAAATGACAAAGCTATTTATGCAAATATCGAGCGGATCAAAGAAGAAATAGAATTTTTCGATGGTCTGGTTGAAAAAATCGGCTGTCCTGTCATTGATGTGACAAATAAGGCAGTTGAAGAAACGGCTAATGTAATTCTGAACATGGTCCGGAACAAAAAGATGGACGCTTAGCACATATAGATTTGCGTATGTGCTTTTCTTTTTGAATGATTACGGACTTTTAAATAGGTTGTTGTGTTAAATGGATAGTTCGAAATCAACTTATTTAAAGCAACAAAGTTTACGAAAACATCATTTACATATTATGTGAATTATTTCAATGTGAGGTTATAGATGTAAATAGTCTTAAACCCCAAGAAAAAATAATGGAAAAATAACCTTTCTTATACTATAATAAAAAATTGTGATAAAAATGTTTCTGTTTAGGTTTAGACTTGACAGATTACGAATAAACTATTTATTATCAGTTGTCAAGATATTGACCATGAAAAAATTCGACAAAATTCCCTTTTTAAAAAATATAGTCCCTAAGAAGGAAAATCCGGAGTGATGTAGAATTAATACTAGTGAAATCAACAGCCAGACTCTTTTTGTTGATGCAGATTCATGCCCGGTTATAAAAGAAATTGTCGAAATTGCTTCGGAATTTTCAATCGAAGTAATCTATGTTGCTTCTTATGCCCATATGAAGAATGATCTTCAAGGGCAAAACTGGGTATTTGTCGATTCATATAAAGAGGCTGCAGACCTTTATTTAATGAATCACGTTAAGAAAGGTGATTTTGCAGTGACGCAGGACATCGGTCTTGCCTCTACCCTTCTTGCGAAAGGGGTTTATGCCATCTCTCCAAGGGGAAACTTATTTGAAGAAAAAGGAATACAAACTGCGCTTGAATTAAGGCATCTTTCAGCTAAGGCAAGAAGGCGTGGATTATACGGAAAAGGGCCAAAACCTTTTACCGAAAGAGACAGAGAAAAATTTATAAAGGAATTGAGCATGCTTTTGTCGAATTTTAAGATATGTTCAAGGAATCACAACTAATGGGGTCATGCATATGGCAGAGAGGATTGCCGAGGAAAAAGTAAATGAAATCCGGCAGGCGGTTGAAATAGTCGATGTCATAGGTGATTTTGTTCAGTTAAAAAAACAGGGCAGAAACTATTTTGGACTCTGTCCATTTCATGGGGAAAACTCTCCATCGTTTTCAGTCTCACCTGATAAGCAAATTTATCATTGCTTTGGTTGTGGCGCTGGTGGTAATGTATTTTCATTTTTAATGGAGATAGAAGGTATTTCCTTCCAGGAGGCCGTCTTAAAACTAGCAGAACAAGCGAATATCGAACTGCAGCTGGAGGGTCCCTTAACGAACAAAGGACCGCAATTGCCTGAAGGCTCTAAGCAGATGATTGAAGCTCACGAGCTATTGCGTAAATTTTATCATCATTTGCTGGTAAATACAAAAGAAGGTCAGGATGCTCTGGAATATCTTCTTAACCGGGGCTTCACCATGGAATCGATTGAACGGTTCCAGATTGGATATGCACTTCCCTCTTGGGATTTTGTATCTAAGCTGCTTGAAAAACGGGGATTTTCACTGGCATTAGTTGAAAAAGCAGGATTAGTCATACAAAGAGAAAAAGATGGTACCTACTTTGACAGGTTCAGGGACAGAATCATGTTTCCAATCGTGGACCATCAAGGGAATACGATTGCGTTTTCCGGGAGAACACTAGGGGGCGAAGAACCCAAATATTTAAATAGTCCCGAAACGCAGATCTTTAACAAGAGCAAAGTTTTGTATAATTTTCATCTTGCACGACCTTCAATCCGAAAGCAGCAGCAAGCCGTGCTTTTTGAAGGGTTTGCCGATGTCATTTCCGCTAATCGTGCCGGTGTTGAAAATGGCGTTGCAACGATGGGAACTTCGCTCACCGAAGAGCATATATCATTGTTGAAGAGGAATGTTCAAGCCGTTACGATTTGTTATGATTCGGACAAAGCTGGTATTGAAGCAGCCTACAGGGCTTCCAATATGCTATCCAAGGCAGGGTTTGCGATAAAAGTCGCACTTATGCCAGATGGCATGGACCCCGACGATTTCATAAAGGTCCACGGCGTGGAAAAATTCAAAAATGAAATAATTGGGTCGAGCGCCACCTTGATGGCATTTAAATTAATATATTATCGAAGAGGGAAAAACCTTCAGCATGAAGGAGATCGCCTTCAATATATCGAAGAAGTACTTAAAGAAATTAGTGCATTAGATAAAGCCGTTGAGAAAGATTTGTATTTAAGGCAGATTGCCAATGAGTTTTCGCTTTCGCTAGAAGCACTTGTGCAACAGCAGAACCAATTGGTGCAGGCAAGGAACCAAAAGAAACCACCGACTAAAGGGCAAGCCCAGCCAGAAAACAAGCCAGTGGCGTTCAGCCGCAAAGCAGAGCTGAAACCTGCATACCATACTGCTGAAAGGCGTCTAATATCTCACATGATGAGAAGTGCCGATATTGCCTATAAGGTACAGGATATGCTTCAAGGAAACACACTGAACATTGATGAACATCAGGCTATTATTACTTATTTATTTGCATACTATGAAAAAGGACATGACCCTGATCCAAGTGCGTTCTTAAATTACCTTCAGGATAATAAGCTAAAAAGGGTCGTTGCTGATATCGAGATGATGCCTCTGAACGAGGAAATCAGTGATCAGGAATTATCTGATTATATCAAGCAAGTGTTGAATTATCAAAAAATGTTAAAAATAAAGGAAAAATTGGCAGAACAAAAACAGGCAGAACGACAAAGTGACTTCTTGCGTGCAGCGTCTATCGCTGCAGAAATCATTAGTTTGCGCAAGACTCTATAAATCCCGATGCTGATTGTTTTTGATTTTTGGAAGGAGGGGGACAAATGGCTGAAAAGTCGGCCCGTTCTAAAGAGGTCACAGAAAATGAAGTGACAGTGGAACAAGTTAAAGACCAGTTAACTGCACTGGGTAAAAAAACAGGCGTCCTTGCTTATGATGATATTGCTGAAAGGCTCTCAAGTTTTGAACTTGATTCAGACCAGATGGATGAATTCTATGAGTTCCTTGGAGAGCAGGGAGTTGAACTCGTTGGCGAAAGTGATGAATCAGAGGATCCAGATGTAAAGCAGCTTTCCAAAGGTGATGAAGAGTTCGATTTAAATGATCTTAGTGTCCCACCAGGAGTCAAAATCAATGACCCTGTAAGGATGTACCTAAAAGAAATCGGGCGTGTGGATCTTCTGTCTGGAGAAGAAGAAATCAACCTTGCAGAACGAATTGAAGAAGGCGACGAAGAGGCTAAAAGGCGTCTTGCTGAAGCAAACCTTCGACTTGTAGTAAGTATTGCTAAACGTTATGTCGGCCGTGGAATGCTATTTCTTGATTTAATCCAGGAAGGAAATATGGGTTTAATCAAGGCGGTTGAAAAATTTGATTACCGAAAGGGTTTCAAATTCAGTACTTATGCCACATGGTGGATTCGCCAGGCAATCACACGCGCTATCGCTGACCAGGCACGTACGATTAGGATTCCCGTTCATATGGTTGAAACAATCAATAAATTGATTCGTGTACAGAGACAGCTCCTTCAGGATTTAGGCCGCGAACCAACTCCTGAAGAAATTGGTGAAGATATGGATCTTACACCAGAAAAGGTAAGAGAAATTTTAAAGATTGCCCAGGAACCTGTTTCGCTTGAAACACCAATAGGTGAAGAGGACGATTCACACCTTGGGGATTTCATTGAAGACCAGGATGCAACCTCTCCTTCTGAACACGCTGCCTATGAATTATTAAAGGAACAGCTTGAAGATGTCCTTGATACGCTTACAGACCGTGAGGAAAACGTCTTAAGACTAAGATTCGGACTAGATGATGGCCGTACCCGCACACTTGAGGAAGTGGGCAAGGTATTTGGGGTTACGCGCGAACGTATCCGTCAAATTGAAGCCAAGGCACTTCGAAAGTTAAGACACCCGAGCCGAAGTAAACGTCTTAAAGACTTTTTAGAATAGGATTGCCAAGGAATAATTTACTTTTTAAAATAAAAGTAAATTATTCCTTTTTTATATATCATAAGTTGAACGCTGCTTAAATTTTTGGCTGTGGTAATAGGGAATGTAGATTTTTAGCACCTGTTGATTGGAGCGGAGTGCACTCGACTCCTCCGAAAATGCTAACGCATTTCCATCGTGCGTGGGCAGATTGGGAGGAAGCATATCCAAGTCCTGCGGGATTAGCGGCCAAGGTGAGACCCCCAGGAGCAAAGCGACGAGGAGGCTCACCTGACGCCCCGCGGAAAGCGAGTGCCTGG
>NZ_JBAVFI010000568.1:0-2175 GCF_049588175.1 Mesobacillus sp. | reverse complement strand
GAGTGTGACTGCACCTATCCCAACCAGCAGTGAGATTCTTGCCCCATATACAAGGCGGCTCCACATATCTCGTCCAAAGTTATCTGTTCCGAGCCAGTGCGCTTCGGTCCCTGGGGGCATCTCTGCAAGTACCAGGTTTTGTTTCACCGGATCATGTACTACAAAGGCTGGTGCGAAAATAGCAAGTACAACTTGGACCGCAATAATAACGAGACCGACCAAAGCCACTTTATTTTTGATTAGCCGCTTCCAGGTTTTGATAAAGGAACGCTCCTTTTTCTTTACTGGAAGGACTGCTGCAGTGGCGCTTGCTGTTTCTAATGACATGTTATCCTTCCCCCTTTTTTAATCGTAACTGATTCGCGGATCGATGAATGCGTAGACGATATCAACGATCAGGTTTACAAGAACGAAAAGTGTCGCTACCAGTAATACGCCTCCTTGAACCATTGGGAAGTCACGCGCAGCTATCGATTCAATCATTAGACGCCCAACACCATTAATGGCAAAAACCTGTTCTGTTATGATTGTTCCACCCAGCAGGAACCCGAAGTTTAGGCCGATAACCGTAATAACGGGAATCATGGCATTCCGCAAACAGTGAATCATAACGACTGACTTTTCTTTTACACCTTTTGCTCTAGCCGTCCTAACGTAATCTGCTTTGATGACTTCCAGCATGGCCGAGCGGCTCATTCTCGCAATCATTGCTGCTGACCCAGTCCCAAGCGTAATCGCCGGCAGGATCAGCTCCTTCATTCCTTCAACAGTCCACATTGGCGAGCTCAATCCTCCAACCGGCAGCCACTGTAGATTTACCGCAAAGACAAGGATCAAAATGGCGCCAAGCCAGAAGTTCGGGATCGAAATCCCCGCTAATGCCACTGTTGTAGCAGTAGCATCAAACCAGGTATTATGCTTTAAGGCAGAGATAATACCAGCCGTAACCCCAATCACAATGGCCACAATGATACTTGCAATGGCGAGACTGAGCGTATTAGGGAACCTGGTAATCAGTGCATCCGCAACAGCTTCCTTCGTTTGGAACGAGAAGCCGAAGTCCCCCTGTACAACTCCCTTGAGATAATCAAAGTATTGAACAAGGATTGGCTTGTTCAACCCAAGGTTTTCCCTGATCCCCTCGATATCTTCTTTTGATGCTGTCGGTCCGCCAATGATGCTGGCAGGATCTCCCGGGGCAATATGCATACTCATAAAGACAATAAACGAAATCCCCAGCAAGAGCAGTAACAGCTCTGTAAACCTTCTTACTATTAAGCCAACCACTGTTTTTCCTCCTTTTCTTATAAAATAGAAGAATACTCCAATTCCACACACTTACTGAAAAAATGAAAGCGGTGACACTTTGTTTACGTTTGTTAAGTAAAAATTAAATTATGATTAACAAACGTAAGAGTTTTAAGTTTTTTCTCATTTTAAAGCATATTCAGAATATTGTCTATGATCATTATTAAAATGGTTCCTTGGTCATACTTATCGGTTCTTTTCGGGTAACTAAATATTAAAAAAGGCCCATGAAGGTTATGCCCCTTCATGGACCTTTTTATATAACTTATCAAAGCTTCAACCCAGTACGGCTTTTAAAGCGACGAAGCATGATTTGACTTTCTACCCTGCTTATTCCCTCCACCGCATATAGTTCGTTATTTATAAACTTTTCCAGCGAGGCAAAATCTTCAACAAGAACATGCATATGTAAAGTACTTGGTCCAGTCATTTGGTAACAACTCGCAACACTAGGATTATTCGCAAGACTTTCAGCAACAGAAACCAGGAATGCAGGCTCGCAGTCAACTTCGAAAAACGCGGAAACATTTTTCCCGACCGCTTCCGAATTAATGACAACACTGAATTTCTCAATGACACCTGACTCTTCCATCCGGTTTACACGTTCCCTCACAGCCACCCGTGAGAGACTCAGCTCTTTGCCAATATCCGCATATGAAATTCTCCCATTCTCAGTCAAAAGCGATAGAATCTTTCGGTCTACATCATCTATTTTCATAAAACCATTTCACCACACAATCTGTTAGTCATACCATGATATCCTACAGGTTTTTTTAAAATGGAACTAAATTAACCTTTCAGGAAAAAACGCATACTTTGGATATATTGAATGTGTTTTCTAAATATTCTTCCCTTTTTATTATATCC
>NZ_JBAVFI010000567.1:0-1557 GCF_049588175.1 Mesobacillus sp. | reverse complement strand
AAAAAGTGATGAATTCTTCTGCCGTGGCCAGCTTGGCTATCATTCATTTACATGGATTGGAGAAGTGGAACAGCAGGTATGGATACGAGTTTGGAGATGAGACCATTAAGTCGGTCAGCGAAATCATCGTGCGCCTTAAGCTAGGGAATACGACCGTTTATAGGATTGAAGGAAACCGGTTCGCTGTGGCATCAGCCGATACCCGTGATTATGAGAAGCTTAAACTGTCGATGTTGAGAATCGCTTCCATTTTTAAGAATCCATTAGAGATCAATGAGAAAAAAATAGTCGTTGATATGGTTTGTGCGGTTACTTCTTCACATGATTATGAAAAGGCTGACTTGTTTGCCAACACTATGGCTGTACTTCATCACACAGACATTATGTATAAGCATGAAGTCATTGAATATGACCCTGTCGTCCATACTTATGCATTTGAAAGGCATCTAGTTCAAGATATTGAGAGAGCGATAAATGAGAATGAACTATTTGTTGTATACCAGCCGAAAATATGTACAAACACGAATCAGATATTTGGAGTAGAAGCCTTACTGCGATGGGATCATCCTGTACACGGGCTAGTGCCTCCAGGTGTGTTTATTCCGATCCTTGAGGAAAACGGCAAGATGCACGAGGTGACGGATTGGATCATTGATCATGTGTGCAAGCAGATCTCATTGTGGGATTCACAGGGTCTTAAAGGCTTTAAAATCGCCATTAATGTTCCCGGTTCCCATTTTACTTCGCCGCTGTTGATGGAGATTTTAAAAGAGAGTGTCTCTAAATATGAGATAGAAAGTAACTATCTGGAACTTGAAATTACTGAGACAAGCGTTATCGATAATATTGAGAATGCGATCAGGGCTGTAAGTGAGTTCAAAGAGTATGGATTTACCGTTGCCCTTGATGATTTCGGTACTGGTGTCTCCTCCTTGTCATATTTAAAGCGGCTGCCGATTTCCACATTGAAAATAGATAAATCTTTCGTAGATGACGTACCACATTCAGATAAAGACTCAGCCATTATTAAGGCAATCATCAGCCTGGGCCATTCTTTGAAATTAAAAGTGGTCATCGAAGGAGTGGAATCTGAAGAGCAGATTGAATTTTTATCTACAAATTCAGAAAATCCAATTATACAAGGCTATTACTATTCGAAACCGCTAAGAGCAGGCGAGCTGGTTGACTGGGTAAGGGATTTTGTTTCGGTGGCTGGAGCGGTTTATTAAATAATCTGTGTATTAATAAAATATAATGGGTTGAAACTTTATTTTCGAGAGTGAATCTTTTTAAGGCGTAAACTATAGGAGGAAGGTAAATGAATTTAAGCATTTCACAAATTAAAAAGAAGGCTCTTGCGTCATTAAAAGGGAAGTGGGGCGTGGGAGTCCTGCTGACGCTTACCGTTTTTTTAGTGACAACATTTGTTCCAACGGTGGCCGAGATGATGATGAGCGGTGGATTTTCAGCCTGGGTCGGTGAGGAAGAACCCTCCACCGCAGCAAATCTAGTAAGTTTGTTTTTTTCTTTCCTTTTCATCCCACTGTCAGTTGCCAG
>NZ_JBAVFI010000566.1:0-2146 GCF_049588175.1 Mesobacillus sp. | reverse complement strand
CCATCGTGCGTGGGCAGATTGGGAGGAAGCATATCCAAGTCCTGCGGGATTAGCGGCCAAGGTGAGACCCCCAGGAGCAAAGCGACGAGGAGGCTCACCTGACGCCCCGCGGAAAGCGAGTGCCTGGTGCGGAAATCAACAGACAAGTTTAAGAAAGCCTTCACATTAATCTTAATACACAGATAAGGAATATCCATAGACAAAAAGGGTAAATTACAACAAGAGCAAATAAATAGCATCAATTGGTAAACGATGATATACTTTCGTTATTATTTCAGATTTACTTAGGAGGCATACAAATGGCAATTACACATGCTACAGACCAAACTTTTGCAAACGAAACAGGATCAGGCTTAGTCCTTGTTGACTTCTGGGCTCCTTGGTGCGGACCTTGTAAGATGATCGCTCCTGTTCTTGAAGAATTAGATGCAGAAATGGGCGAGAAAGTTAAAATCGTTAAGCTTGATGTTGACGACAACCAGGAAACTGCAGCTAAATATGGTATCATGAGCATCCCAACATTACTTGTTCTTAAAGATGGACAACAAGTAGATAAAGTTGTTGGATTCCAGCCTAAAGAAGCACTTGCTGGCAAACTTTCTCAGCACATCTAATCATGAACTTGAAAATCCCGCCTTCCAATGAAGGCGGGATTTTTTATTTGTTTGGCTCTGTTAAAGCCCGATGTTGTTTTTAAGCCCGTTGATTGTAGTGGAAGGCGCGAAGACTCCTGCGGGCGCAGCTGGTCAGGTGAGACCCCGCAGGAGCGAAGCGACGAGGAGGCTCAGCGCCAGCCCCGCGGAAAGCGAAGCGCCTGGAACGAAAATCAACAGCCTTGTTTAACAGAGCCATTTGTTTATATTTGTGAATTCCACTAAGGGTAAAAATAATTGTTCAATAGTTTGCCATACTTTTATTCAGAAAGTTTGTTGACAGTGATAATCATTCTCGCTTATAATTACAACTGTCAAATGAAAACCATTATCAATTAAAATATAAACTAATACATACTCAGTGGGGGTTTACTATCATGAAAAAAAGAGATTTAAAGATTATTTTTGCTAGCTTCATTATGGCAAGTACTGTTATGGCAGGGTGTGGTGCTGCGGATGATAACGGATCAAAACTTGAAGAGAAAAAACAGGAAGAAACAGTAAAACAGGAAGATAACGAAGAAGCTGCAGAGAAAGAAGTTGAATATGGTGCAGTCTTCAAGGAAGCTGTTGTTGAACTGGAAAAAGCAAAAGAGGGCAAAGAAGTAGACTTTGATAAAGTATCAACTCTTTATAATGAGAATCTTCAAGCGTTAGTTCAACAACGAGATCAGGAATTCGAGGATACAATTGACCAGCATATTACAACTGCACTTCAGGCAGGTAAAGATGGTTCAATGGATAAAGTAGTTGTGAAACAGATTTTTGATAAGTTAATGCAAAAAGTGTTCTATACAACAATGAAACATGAATTCAACGAGGTTGCAGAAAACTGGGGAAATAAAGATGAAGTAAAGGAAGAGATTGAAGAGGCAAAAGAATTTTACGCTATTATTGAAGGTACGGTTCAAAAGCGTGATGATGCATACGGCACGAACATGAAAGATGCGATTTCCGGCGGTTTTGAAGAAATGGAAAAGGCTGTTGAGGCGGATGATGAATTAGCGTTCCAGCTCGGAAAACAAGTAGTTGATAAAACATTAATGAAAACTTTCTACCTTGCTACAGCTGCTTTGCCGAATGGCTATGCGACAAAAGCTGCTGATAAAGCGAAGGAAGACGCAGATGCTGCAAAAGTTGAACAGGCAGAGGGATGGGCATTCCATCAATCAAATGCTAGCTATCTAGTTAAAAACGCTCCTGAAGAAGCTGAACTTATTGAAAAGCAATTCAATCTTGAAACAGATGTTAAGACGATCGATCCCGCTGCTGTTAATAAGGCCGCAGTTAGAGGGTTCGCTAAAATTGCCCTTCATGAATATGAAGAGAGTCTAGAGAATATCGGTCAGGATAAAGGTGCAATCACTGCCCTTGAAGGTGCTTTATTCATTGATATGATCGGCGAAGATATTAAGCGTCTAATTGGAGATGCTGAATATGCAGCTCTTTCTGAAAATGCCCAACAATATTTAGATGCGGTTAAGGCACAAGAT
>NZ_JBAVFI010000565.1:0-3629 GCF_049588175.1 Mesobacillus sp. | reverse complement strand
AGCAAAGGCTCTTTTCGTATACTTTGTTGCTTTTAGTCAGTTGATTTCAAACAATCCATTTAAAACAACAATCTTTTTGAAAACAGACTAAGCAAAAAAAAACAGGCCACTAATATGGCCTATTGCAGTGCTTTTATATCTTCAATGATTTGCTCGAAAGGAACTTCTTTTAGGCCTGTATAATACTTCCTCATGTCACCGTTCTGATCCACAAGATAAAAATCAGTTCCATGAATAACCTGGTCACCTGATTGTGGCTTTTTAACAATCGTCTTGAAATTTTCAAGTGCGAATTTTTCTATTTCTTCCTGAGAGTATCCAGTAAGGAAATTCCAATTCTTAAAATCAACATTAAACTTCTTGCCGTATTCAGTTAAGACCTCTGGCTTATCAACAGTGGGATCCACACTAAACGAGACTATTTCGACACCCTCAAGACCTTCCTCTTTTATCATATCTTGAAGCTTTGCCATGTTAGCCGTCATCGGAGGACATACATCCGCACAGTTTGTGAATACAAAATCAGCTACCCAGACTTTGCCTTTAAGATCCTTTTTGCTAAGAGGCTGACCATCCTGGTTGGTATACTTAAAATCTTCGATCGGATAATTCTTGGCATCCTTTAGTCCGCTATTCCCACATCCAGCAGCAAGTGCTATCACTGCTGCCAAAATAAAAAATAATACACTCTTTTTCATACAATCACCTGCATTCTCTCTAATTCTGTCCACACTCATTCTAGCAAACGTTTTTGAGAGAAGAAAGAAAAAGATATCTGAAACCCGTGAAAATAGTAGTACTGATTTAATGGTATCCCCCAGAATTTTTGGAGTTTTTCAACGTTTGGAAAAAATCCTTAATGAATTCAGCATAATTGAAATTAACAGCCACTTTATGAAGCGGGAAATTGGCTTTGTCTACCATGTTTCTGAAATCTCCAATACTTTGGCCAAATGCTTCGCCAATATTCACGATGACCTTTACAGGTACCTCTCTGTATGTGACATGTTCATCATTTACAACAGCCCAGAGAGTAAGGACATCATGCAAGGGGGCACCTGTCAATTGAGGAGACCTCTTTTTATAAAATTTATAATAGTAATCAAACATCGGTTTTACAAGTTTCCCAACATTACTTTCGACAGAATGATAATAAACATCTAGCTCATTAATCAATGCTGGTGTAACAATTGAGCCGCTAGTCACATTGAGAGGGATGATCTTCACCCTTCCTGCTGTCTGATTTAATACAATATTAGCAGCATAAGGATCACCGTAAAAATTCGCCTCTGCGACGGGTGTAACATTTCCTGGTTCATTGAATGCGCCGCCCATCAGGTAAAATTCTTTTACTTTTTTCATTGTCTCAGGATATAGGATAAAAGCTGTAGCCAGAGAAGTAAGTCTGCCAACATTCACGATGATGATTTCATTGGGATTTTGTTCGATGACTTCCTTGATTCCATGGAAGTTCTCCAGTGAGAGATCAATATCAATTTCCGGTATAATAGGGCCTAAACCTTCTGCACCATGAACGTCTGGATAAAATTCTGGCGGATTGCCGGTAAGTGGCAATTCTGCACCAGCGAAAACAGGAACATCACGAATGCCAGTAAGTTTTTGGATATACGCTGCATTTCTAAGTGCATCCTGTTTGGACACATTACCATAATCAGCCACTACACCAACGATTTGAATTTCTTTATTGAAGAACGCATATAAAATGGCTAGATTATCATCAATCCCAAAATCACTGAAGAAAAGCACTTTTTTAACCATCCCGGACACCCCCTTTTTTATGTATATTGAGGGTAAGGAAAAATGATGGCAAAATTTTAAAAGCCCTTGGATTTACTCAGACCCTTCTACTAATAAAGGGACCAAGATCTCAAAGGTTGTCCCTTCTCCTTTTTTGCTTGATACCTTAATATGGCCTTTCATCCGTTCAACAATCTGGTAACAGACCATCAATCCCATGCCTGTACCACGTTCCTTCAGAGAATAAAATGCTGTTCCCAGTCTTGAAAGCTCATCCTCCGTCATGCCAATGCCAGTATCTCTGATTATGAAAACACCATATGAACCTTTTTTTTCCAAAGTCAAGCTCAACTTGCCGCCGTCCTTCATCGCCTCTATGCCATTTTTCAAGATATTGATTAAAACCTGCTTTAATTCATTCTTATTGCCCCTGATTTTCATATCTTCTTTTAATTCAGTATGTAAAGAAATATTCTTTGACATCATTGCATAAGAGGTCATCAAATCCATAACTTTTTCTGCCATATCCCTGCTATCAATGACCTCCAGCTTGCCAACATCAGGTTTTGCCAGACTCAAATAATCATTAATGATTGTTTCCGCCCTGTTTAACTCTTCTATCATCAGCTTTAAAAACATATGTTCTTCATCACTCATGTCTTTTGCAAGAAAAATCTGCAGGAAGCCTTTGACGACTGTCATTGGATTTCTGATTTCATGGGCAACAGATGCAGCAAGCTGTCCAATTGCATTCATTTTTTCCGCCCTCTGGAGCTCCTGCTGCAGCTTTGTTCTTTCAAAAATATCCTCCATCGTATTAATGGCTTCTTCTAAAAGTAGCGAATCACTTTCATTCATTGATGATTGTCCCAACTGCTTAGACGCTGCAGAAACCCGTTCAAACAAATGCGAAAGCTGGGCAGCCATTTCATTAAAACGATCACTTAACAAGCTAAGTTCCGACTGGTCATGAACTGGGAGGCGGACATTGAAATTGCCCGTGCTGATTTCCTTGATTCCATAAAACAAATCATTTACTGGCTTCAGCACCCTTTTTAGGCCCCAATTCAAAGTAATAAAGACGAGAAAAATAATAGCAGCCAATTCTATTAGCAATATTTTCAAGATTTCCGTTTGATTGTTTCTGATGATTGCAGCCTTTGCATCAATACCAAGAATGGCAACAACATTTCCCTTATCATCCATGATAGGAGCGAAGGAGGAAATCCATGACCCATATTGGTCCTTGAATATGCCTGTGCTAGTAATCGTTTTTCCTTCCTTTGCTTTCCTAAAGGCATTCAGAAATTCATTCCCCGCATCATAATACATAAGTGATCCAAACGAGTACTCTTTGTAAATGTCTGATGCTGCTAGAATATATACTTTATTATTAGGGTAAATATCAGGCAAAACCAGATAGGCTCCGAGAAACGATGCATTGTTGTTGTTTACCATTGTGAGCAGTTTCACCAGACGGACACTTGAAGGATGGTCGATATTTTTCATTTCAGCGGCTACTTTTATATCAGAAGGAGACAGTGTAGAAGACCAAAGGCCAGCTACTCCTTCTACCCTGTCTTTCATATGGGATTCCATCTGTTTAGCCTGGAGGTAAAAACTGCTCCCTATGATCGACACAACTACAAGCGTGGTAATCATAAAGGAGAACAGCAATATTTTATTGAACAATGGCATGTTATTTATATTAAGCTTCATAAGTGAATAGTCACATTCCATTCCATTGAAAAATGAATTACTGTGAGTATTCGACGAAATCTTCTATAAATCCTGTTTTCAGCCTAAAAAAGAAAAGGCTTTGTTAAACAAGGCTGTTGATTTTCGTTCCAGGCGCTGAGCCTTCCACTACA
>NZ_JBAVFI010000564.1:0-3056 GCF_049588175.1 Mesobacillus sp. | reverse complement strand
ACCTAGTTTTCCAGTTTTTGTCTTTCTTGGTAACCAAGAGCCCTTATTGGTGACCTGTTTTCCAGTTTTTGTATTTCCAGATAACCAAGAGCCCTTATTGGTGACCGAGTTTTCCAATTTTTCTTTTTCTTGATTACCAAGAGCCCTTATTGGTGACCCATGGAGTCTTCTGGGCACACCCTGTTTGGTAAAAACAATCTTTAGATTGAATCATTTTAATTTTCAACTGCCCGTTTGAGACTTGCACTTTCTGCTCTGGTTGCAAAAGGGGTTCGGAATGAGACCATTCCGAACCCCTTTTTGTCTATAAACTGAAAGGACCCGATTCGCACGGGTCCTTTGAAACTTTTATAACGACTTGCGATAAATTTCTACTACATCTTCGTGGGTCAATTTTGCGAAATTGCCGAATTCCCCATTTACCATTGCTTTATCTGCCATTAGTTCAATCTTGCTGTCATCAATATCATAATCTGCAAGTCGGGACGGAGCACCGATGCTTGACCAGAATTCACGCAGTTTTTCGATTCCTTCAAGTCCAGCTTCTTCGTCTGTCTTGCCTTCAGGATCAACGTTGAAGACCCTGACAGCCATTTTCTTGAAGCGTGCTGGTTTCACCTTAAGATTGTGCTTCATCCAATTCGGGAACAGGATGGCAAGTCCTCCGCCATGTGGAATGTCATAAACCGCTGAAACGGCATGTTCGATATTATGAGTAGCCCAGTCACCGCGGTAACCCATTGATAGCATACCGTTTAGTGCCATTGTGCCTGCATATAAAATAGTTGCACGATGCTCATAGTTTTCGAGATCTGCCAGAAGCTTTGGCGCTGTTTCCATTACTGTCAGCAGCAGGGATTCACACATACGATCCTGGAACTCAGTGTTCTCAGTCAAATGGAAATAGTGTTCGAACACGTGAGACATCATATCGACGATTCCGTAGATTGTTTGGTCTCTTGGTACAGTAAATGTATTTACAGGGTCCAGGATGGAGAACCTTGGGAATGTCACCGGGCTGCCCCAGCCGTATTTTTCATTTGTTTCCCAATTCGTGATAACCGAACCTGCATTCATTTCAGACCCTGTTGCAGCAAGAGTCAACACAGTTCCGAATGGAAGTGCTTCGGCTGCGAACGCCTTCTTTGTCACAAGGTCCCATGCGTCGCCATCATATTTAGCACCAGCAGCGATCGCTTTCGTGCAGTCAATAACACTCCCGCCGCCTACCGCAAGCAGAAATTCAATTCCTTCTTCCTTGCAGATTTGAACGCCCTTTCGGACAGTTGATATACGCGGATTAGGCTCAACACCGGAAAGCTCAAATACTTCTGCGCCAATTTCTTTTAAATAGTTGATGACAGAATCATAAAGCCCATTTCTCTTTATACTTCCACCACCATATACAAGAAGAACTTTTTTGCCATATTGAGGCACTTCATTCTTCAATTCTGCCAGCTGGTCTTTTCCAAAAATCATTTTAGTTGGATTATAAAATGTGAAATTATCCATTTAAATCACCTTCCTTATCGCCAATTATGTTCCTTTTTCATATGCAATGCAAAAATATTGCACTTCTTAATGTTCTCCAATGTTCTGTGAAATGTTTCAGCTTTTTTAATACGAGTAATGGTTAAGTGCATCGGGGATGAATAATAATCTTGCTGCTGAATCAACCTATATACGAATCCATATTTTAAGGAGGAACATCCATGAGTGGTATTCAACGTATTGCATTGGTTCTTACGATTATTGGTGCTATTAACTGGGGCTTAGTCGGATTCTTCCAATTTGATCTTGTTGCAGCAATTTTCGGAGGCCAGGACTCAGCATTGGCCAGAATAGTTTATGGCTTGGTAGGACTTGCAGGTTTAATCAATCTGGGGCTTCTTTTCGCTCCTAGCGAAGAAGAAGAAAGAGCGGCAGAACCCAGAGCCACAAGATAATTTCAAGAAAATAACCCGTCCAGATTTTGGACGGGTTTTTACATGCGGAATGTTACGATAATACCTTCTTGATCCGCTCAATTGCCCAATCAAGATCTTCCTCGCTGATAACGAGCGGAGGCGCAAAACGAATGACAGTATCATGTGTTTCTTTGCAAAGCAAGCCTTCCTCTTTCAAATCCTCACAATATTTACGGGCAGGCTCGGTCAATTCAACACCAATGAAAAGTCCGCGTCCGCGAATATCTTTTATCATAGGATTATCGATTTCACGAAGCTTGCTGATGAAATATTCACCAAGTTCAAGAGAGCGTTCAGCCAGCTTTTCGTCGATCAATACGTCAAGAGATGCATTAGACACCGCACAAGCCATTGGATTGCCGCCAAAAGTTGAACCATGGGAACCTGGGTTGAAAACACCTAGTACATCACTGTCAGCCACTACGCAGGAAATCGGGAATACTCCGCCGCCTAGCGCCTTGCCCAAAATATACATATCAGGCTCGATGCCTTCCCACTCACATGCAAACATTTTTCCGGATCTTGCAAGTCCTGCCTGGATTTCATCAGCAATAAACAGCACATTGTTTTGCTTACACAAATCAAATGCGGCACTCATGAAGCCTTCTGGCGGGATGACAATCCCAGCCTCTCCCTGAATTGGTTCGATTAAGAACGCAGCAGTGTTTGGAGTGATTGCCTGCTTCAAAGCTTCCAAATCTCCATAAGGAATCAATTTTATTCCTGGAAGCATCGGCCCAAAGCCCCGCTTATATTCAGCCTCAGAAGACAACGAAACCGCTGTCATTGTCCGGCCGTGGAAATTACCGATACAAGCGATGATTTCAGCCTGATTGTCAGCTACACCTTTAACATCGTATGCCCAGCGGCGCGCCGCTTTGATTGCTGTTTCAACCGCCTCTGCTCCTGTGTTCATAGGCAGGGCCATTTGTTTATTCGTCAATTTGCAGATTTTCTCATACCAAGGGCCAAGCTGGTCATTATGGAAAGCTATTGACGTTAGCGTCACACGATCAGCCTGATCTTTAAGAGCCTGGATGATTTTTGGATGGCGATGTCCCTGATTCACTGCAGAGTAAGCACTTAGCA
>NZ_JBAVFI010000563.1:0-4191 GCF_049588175.1 Mesobacillus sp. | reverse complement strand
GGGAAATATTAAATAAATTGATTGAAAAGTCTGCTCTGACCGGAAAAATCCACCCGCATAAACTCCGTCATTCGTTTGCAACCCATATGATGAGCAATGGTGCTGATATGAGGACGGTACAAGAATTGCTGGGCCATGCGTTTCTCTCTTCAACTCAGGTCTACACGCATGTAACGAAAGAGCATTTACGAAATATCTATATGTCACATCACCCGAGGGCATAAGCCAGAAGGAGGACGAAAGGATGTCAGAATTCCACTCAACGACGATATTTGCTGTACAGCATAAAGGTCAATCCGCGATGTCAGGCGATGGTCAAGTAACCTTTGGAAATGCGGTTGTGATGAAACATACAGCAAAGAAAGTACGAAAGTTGTTTAATGGTAAAGTAATTGCTGGTTTTGCTGGTTCTGTTGCTGATGCTTTTACATTGTTTGAGATGTATGAAGGAAAGCTTGAGGAATTCAATGGTAATCTCCAGAGGGCAGCTGTAGAGCTTGCAAAGCAATGGAGGAGCGATAAAGTGCTTAGGACTCTTGAAGCAATGCTGATCGTTATGAACGAAACAGACATGCTCCTGATCTCAGGCACTGGTGAAGTAATTCAGCCGGATGACGGTATCCTTGCCATCGGCTCAGGTGGGAATTATGCATTGTCTGCAGGCAGGGCTCTGAAGCAATATGCTGGTGACCATTTGACTGCGAAGGAAATAGCAAAATCCTCATTGGAAATTGCTGCTGACATTTGTGTGTACACTAACCACAATATAATCGTAGAAGAACTGTAACGGAAAAGGAGTGTTTAGATTGAAACAGACAACCAATTTAACTCCAAGGCAAATCGTAGAAAGGCTCGATCAATATATTGTCGGCCAAAAGGATGCTAAAAAAGCTGTTGCAGTAGCTCTAAGGAATCGATACCGCAGAGGCTTACTTGCTGAGAATATTAGAGATGAAGTAATTCCTAAAAATATCTTGATGATAGGGCCAACAGGGGTAGGTAAAACAGAAATTGCCAGAAGAATGGCGAAACTGGTAAGTGCGCCTTTTGTAAAGGTTGAAGCGACCAAATTCACCGAAGTTGGATATGTTGGCCGTGATGTAGAATCAATGGTCAGGGATCTTGTAGAAACATCGATCAGACTTGTAAAAGAGGAAAAAATGCAGCGTGTTAAAGAGCCGGCAGAGGAAAATGCAAACCGCCGTTTAGTCGAGCTGCTCGTTCCTTCTGCAAAAAAGTCGGCGAATTATAAGAACCCATTGGAAATGCTGTTTGGTGGCGGGAACCAGCCTGAACAGGAAACAAACCAGACAGAAGACTTAGGGGTATATGAGAAGCGTAAACTAATCAAGCAGAAGCTTGAACTAGGCGAACTTGAAGATGAGCTGATCACGGTTGAGGTTGAAGAACAGGCACCTTCGATGTTTGACATGCTTCAGGGATCCGGCATGGAGCAAATGGGCATGAACATGCAGGATGCACTGGGCGGTCTTATGCCGAAGAAACGCAAGAAACGCAAGCTCCCTGTACGTGAAGCAAGGAAGGTATTGATTAACGAAGAAGCGCAAAAGCTTATCGATATGGATGAAGTGACGCAGGAAGCAACATTCCGTGCTGAACAGGCGGGTATTATCTTCATTGATGAAATCGATAAGATTGCCAGCAAGAATTCTGGCAGCTCAGGCGCAGATGTTTCACGCGAAGGTGTACAGCGTGACATTTTGCCTGTAATTGAGGGTTCAACGGTGAATACTAAATATGGCCCAGTAAAAACAGACCATATCTTATTCATTGCTGCTGGTGCATTCCATATGGCAAAACCATCGGATCTAATTCCTGAGCTTCAGGGCCGTTTCCCAATCAGGGTAGAGTTGACGAAGCTTACTGTTGAGGATTTCTACAGGATTCTTGTAGAGCCTGATAATGCTCTGACAAAACAATATCAAGCATTACTGGAAACTGAAGGTATACAAATTGAATTTTCTGACGATGCTATTCGTAAGATTGCTGAAGTAGCATACGAAGTTAATCAGAACACAGACAATATTGGAGCTAGAAGGCTGCAGACGATACTTGAGAAACTTCTTGAGGATCTTAGCTTCGAGGCACCTGATATTAATTTGGAGAAAGTAGCGATTACTCCTCAATATGTTGAGGAAAAGCTTGGTGTCATTTCTCGAGATAAAGATTTGAGCCAGTTCATATTATAAGGCTCATTTCCATAATACAACAATATATGCGCATATAGCCTATTATATTGTTTACCGTTTTAATGCATACGCAACAGGGTAGACAAATAGAGGCTGCCTATGTGCTTGTATTGAATCTAGCAATTGAAATTAACGTAATTTTTGTTGAAGCAAATAGGAGGAAGAAATAATGGACTTACTAACAAAAACTAGAAAAATTAACGCCCTGCTCCAAAAAGCTGCCGGGAAACCAGTAAACTTTAAAGAAATGTCAGAAACACTTAGTGAAGTTATCGAAGCGAACATCTTTGTTGTTAGCCGCCGAGGCAAACTATTAGGCTTTGCGATTAACCAACAAATTGAGAATGAACGTATGGTGCAAATGCTTGAGGATCGCCAATTCCCAGAAGAATACACGAAAAACCTTTTTAACATCCAGGAAACATCACCGAACCTTGATGTGAACAGTGAATATACTGCGTTTCCAGTTGAGAACAAAGAGCTTTTCAAAAATGGTTTAACTACAATTGTGCCAATCATCGGCGGTGGAGAGCGTCTTGGAACATTAATCCTGGCTCGCCTAGAAGAGCAGTTTCACGATGATGACCTAATCCTTGGCGAGTATGGCGCAACGGTTGTAGGTATGGAAATCCTTCGTGAAAAAGCTGAGGAAATCGAAGGAGAAGCACGAAGCAAAGCGGTTGTTCAAATGGCGATCAGTTCTTTATCTTATAGTGAGATAGAGGCAATTGAGCATATTTTTGAAGAATTGAATGGCAAGGAAGGCCTGCTTGTTGCTTCAAAAATCGCGGACAGAGTGGGAATTACACGCTCAGTAATTGTAAATGCACTTCGCAAGCTTGAAAGTGCGGGAGTAATTGAATCTCGTTCCCTTGGTATGAAAGGAACTTATATTAAAGTATTAAATAATAAGTTCTTATTCGAACTTGAAAAGCTTAAAAGCAACTAAATAAAAATGTAAAACCCACTGGATAAACAGTGGGTTTTTTTATTGGGATTTAATGGATTTGTTACAAAAATATTTCAGATATTTTACGTGAAAAAAATAAATATGTAATTATTTCCAAAAATTGCCCTTTTACTACTTCGCCTCAACAAAAAATATTAAGTGAAAAGACCTAACGAATTAAAAAAATAGATGTAATTTTAAATCATTTTTACCACTAATTAGAATTTGCCTTTATAATATTTGGATTATTTTCACAACGATTAACAATAAAGGTAAAAATATAGTACTTTTAGCCCCTTTTTTAAAATATGTCTATTGCAAGGTAAAAATTAACCGAAAGGACATAGACAGTTTATTTCAGATTCTTTACAATAAAGTGTATATGACGAGATTCTCCAAAGAATTACAAAATTCAGCAAAAAGCTTTCCTAACAACTAAGGGGTGAAAATATTGAAGTTGTTTTCGAATACCGTATCAACCCTGGAAAATGCATTAAACTATTCATCCTTGAAACAGAAAATTGTTTCTCAAAATATCGCGAATGTCGACACACCAAATTACAAGGCTAAAGATGTTAGTTTCAAAGAAGTGTTCCATGAGACGCTCGGGCAGTCATTCGAGGCTAAAAGGACTGACGGACGCCATTTTGATTTTAAGAGCCGTAATGGAGCTTTTTCAGGTACAGTCATAAAAAATAATGTTAACTATAATGAGAATGGCAATAGTGTGGACCTGGATAAAGAAATGTCCGATCTTGCAACAAACCAGATTTATTTTAATGCATTAACCGAAAGGATTAACGGGAAGTTTAATTCTCTTCAGACTGTTATACGGGGTGGGAAATAATTATGACGATGTTCCATAGCATGAATACAACTGCCTCAGCCTTGACAGCTCAACGGCTGAGGATGGATGTTATATCTTCCAATATGGCTAATGTCGATTCAACCAGGGGTGTTGACGGAAAAGCATACCGCAGAAAAATGGTTGTTTTGGAACCTAAGGAAGGCAGTTTTTCATCTTTTTTAAAC
>NZ_JBAVFI010000562.1:0-1885 GCF_049588175.1 Mesobacillus sp. | reverse complement strand
CTCATAGTCAGCTGCCTGCTGCTCCACTTTTGCTGCAGTCGCATCAAGCTTTGCTGGATCTACCGTAATCGATCTCGCCATTTTTTTCACCTCCTTTAAAGTGTGGTTATATATGATCTCTTTTTCAAAAAAGAGCCATACCCATTAAATCCTTCTTAATTGACTGCTGACATACCGGTATTTATCCGCTGATTTGCTCAAACCGGAGGCGGCTTTCACTGAACCGATTCCCTTGAATTCACGGCCCAGACCCTGAGCAATGTCTTCAAGTTCCCGGGCAATGGCATCTGCCTCGGCTGCAATTCTATTAATCTTGCTTTTTACTTTCGGATCCATGCATTAGCCTCCAATCGAACTGGCCTTGCCCGCCAGCATGGTTTCACTTCTTTGCAGGAGCTCTGCCGTGCGGTTCAAATAATTTACACTTTCCGGAATCCGTATATCAAACGAAGAACTGATATCTGCTTTTAGCACATTATCGAGCCCCATAACACCGGCTTCCCAATAGAGATCATCGATCATGTCATTAAGTCGCGCTGTCCGCTGCTGCAGGGCGCGCAGCCGATTCGCGTAATATAACAGCCTTGAGATGTCGACTTTGATGAAAGGTTCAACTGGGAAGCTGCCGCCGGAAATGAAATCCATTGCCCTTGAAAACAAGCTCCTTGCCCGGTTAGCAACCGTATCAAGAAATTTGCCTGCATTTGCAACAAGCTGCCTCCCTAGATTTTGCACCCTGGACACAAACCTGAGCGTTTGCTCCCTCACGTAATTCGCTGCATCTACCATGCCCTTCCAGGTGGTGTATATAATATTGAGAGCCGCCGAACTGATTGCCATCGCTACTTCTCTTGCCTGCCTCATCGCGGCAGCTGCCACTTCCCTTACCCCGCCAACAAAAGCTGTTGCCGCTTCCCTCACCTGGTCAACAGCGGCATTGGCTAAATTAACAGCTGCGCTGCCAAATGAGTAGTACAGGTCCCGCGCAAGATCACGTACCATCCATTTATCCGGATCCATCGAATTTGCAAGGCTTCCATCATCATTGAACGTTACACTCGTCTCATAATGCGGATAAAATGGGTCCGCATATTCCCCGTGTTCTTTATTTAAGCGAACGATTTGGTCTACATATGGGGCATAACCGAGATGGGAAACAAAATCCCCTTCATAGGTGACAAATGTGAAACGGTCCCCCTTCAAATCTTCTTTTTGCTTATCCGTCAGGTCAAACCACCAAAGGGGGGCACCATTGACAATATAGGCATTTACGTTATCGCTGCCATCATTCACAAAAACATAGGTCCCGAGATTGCCGCCTTTTGAGTGTCCAAAAATGGTGATTTGCCCATCAACATTCACCATATAATTTTGATAAAACGCCAATGCTTCCTCATGCTGTTTTGTTTCAATGCTTACTCCCGCTGCCACGTTCCCGGCCCAGTCCGTCCTGAGATGATCCCAGTTCCCCGGCGACTCACTGCCCCTGAACATGACTGCTCCATTTCCATCTTCATCCTTGACTGCATACCCTACAAACCCCGATTCCGAGGCTCCATTTGTATTGTTTGCTTCATTAGGATTGTGGTTTGCGTAACCGGTGAGTTTCACATCCTGCAACGGAGATTGGCTATTTGCATCTAGATACTTTTGAATATTATTCAATCTGTCCTCGTCGTATTCAATGCCGCTTTGCTTAATTTCGTCGAGGATATATTGGATGTTTCTCGGCCTTGCGTCACTTATCTCAAGTTCGGGTGGAATGTCTAAATAAGATAACTGCAAAAGAAGGTTTTTCTCTTTATCAGTCAAATTTTCCAGAGACATTCAATCACTCCTTAAGTGAGACATAATGCTTCGGGATATCGTCAGGACTCTTCACGAT